>NZ_JAMZEE010000052.1:0-26784 GCF_024704895.1 Bacteroides muris (ex Fokt et al. 2023)
AACAAAGCCTGGGCTTGGGAAAGTCCGGGCTTTGCGCATAAAAAAAGGTTGTGCCAGCATTTTGACACAACCTCATTGGGGGTAAACAGATGATGCGTTCGGGTTGAACGCATCATCTGTTTTTAGAGGGCAGATATTGCCTCAATAATTCAAGTAATCAATATCCATGTGGTAGTCCCATTGCGGAAAGTAGAGGTTACCTCCCTCCCACTCCACCTCGCCACGCTGGAAGTCGACCGTCTCGCTACGGGGATACTGTTTTTCGGGCTGTAACGGCATGCCGTAATCGGTGTTCACAATCATGCGCCAAGAGTCAATACCTCCCAGGAAGAAATATTCCTCGTCGGCATTGCGGGCAAAGGCAGGAATGCCGAATGACTGGTCGACGGGCACCCAACCCACACCTTCAAAGTAGATTTCCGCCCAATCGTGCAGATTCCACGCGCGGGGATGCATCATGAAGCCGCTCTGGAAATGTGCGGGAATGCCACTGATGCGGCAAAGCGTAATAAACAGTAGACTGACTTGGCCGCAGTCTCCGTGACGGTTGTCCAATACATATTCCGGGATATTCTCAATGGTGGAATATTCGCGTGCAGAGGCCCACGGGAAGTTGTCATTCACCCACCGGAAGATGCGTTTTGCCTTCAGGTAGGGATTGGATTCACCAGCTGTCAATTTGGCAGCAAGTTCGCGCAAGCGCGGAGAAAAGACGATATGCTTCTCACGCTCGGCAGTATATTCCTTATAAAGGGAGGTCGTCGTATCATAGGGGTGCACGTCGTCAGGCTTCAGATTATGCCATTCACCGTTGGCAGTAAACTCAAAGGTTTCGGAGAATACGGTCGGCTCGCCTTCGACAGCGCGTTTCTCCATGTACAATGTGCTGTGACGACACTCGGGCGAGGAAAAGGTGTACTGCGGTTCGCTGGCCGAAATGAATTTCACATCCTGCTGCCGGGCCTGGTCCTGACGGGGATAGGGCAACCAGCAACGGATGATTTTCCCGGCAGGCACGGCATTGGTATCCACGGTCAACGTGTAGGTAACGCGCATGCGCTTAGGCGCAACAATGACCTCGCCCTCCTTCTTCACAGCAGAAATAATTTCGGGCAGGTTCTCCATATTCACTTTCTCGCTGCCACTTGGCGAAGTGCCTTCCTTGGCCATCTTAAGGCCATAGCAAGTGGAGTCCACACGAAACAGGTTAGGCCCGGCATTGCGGAAATAGCGTTTCTCTCCATCCAGCACCATGCACTCCAAAGCTTTGGAGGCTTCCCACTGACGCATCTGCTCATCGGTCACGTCGGGAATATACTTGCGGATATAGTCCTTCACCTGGGATTCCGTCATACAGAAATCAGTAAGCAGACGTTGGTGCAGGTCGTCCTCCCAATTATAGGGCTTGCTCTCGGGCTTCGTGCTGCATGCAGAAGCCAGCACAAACAGAGCGACGGTATACAATAGCTTTCTCATGACTTCACCACTCCAATACCCGGCAAATCAGGCAACGTTATCTTACCTTTCACAACTTCCATACCTTTGAAACGGTCGTTCGCTATCAGCAGGCTGCCGTCCAAGTCGGCAAAGTCCACCGCCGGAGAGAATTGGGAGGCAGCGGTAATGGCACAAGAGGTCTCGGTCATACAACCCACCATCACTTTCATGTCCAATGCACGTGCCAAAGTCACCATCTTCCAGGCTTCGCGCATGCCGGTACACTTCATCAACTTGATGTTGATGCCCGTAAAGGCCCCCTTCAAACCTGCCACATCCTTCAGACGCTGGATGGACTCATCGGCAAATATGGGCAACGGGCTTTGCTGGGTGACCCATGCAATATCGTCCAGTTGTTCCTTGGGCATCGGTTGCTCTATCATGACAATTCCTTTTTCGTGCAGCCAATGTATCATATCGAGCGCATGATGTTTGTCTTTCCAGCCTTGATTGGCATCAATGGCAATCGGAAGGTCTGTCACTGAACGGATTGTCTCTATCATTTCCTTGTCGTTCTCCCGCCCCAGCTTCACTTTAAGGATATTGAACCGGTCGGCACACTCTTTCGTCTTTTCACGCACCACGTCGGCCGTATCAATGCCGATGGTGAAGGTTGTAGAGGGAGTCTTCTCCTTGTCCAACCCCCATATCTTATACCAGGGAGCTTGCAGCAGCTTGCCCACAAGGTCGTGCAAGGCGATATCCACAGCGGTTTTAGCAGCAGAATCCCCTGCCGAGAGACTGTCTATATAAGCCAGTATATCTTCCAACTGAAAAGGGTCTGAGAATTGGCCGATGACATCCTGTACCTTCTTCAGAAAAGCCAATACACTGTCCATTGTGCCTAGTTCGTGTTGCAGGTACGGGGGCATGGAGGCTTCACCATAACCGATAATACCGTCATATTCTATCTCGACCTGAACGTCGGGAGTGGTAGTACGCGAATGGGTGGCCACTGTAAAGACATGGCGCAATTTCAGTTCATACGGGAAGAAACGCAATTTCATCTTGGGTGTTACACCTGCCCTGCTGTTCACGTTGAACAAGGAAGGAGCACCATTTCCTCCGGCAAATACATGACTGATTGCCATGCCTGAGCCGATTGCGGCAAAAGCGGCGGTTTTCAGGAAATCTCTTCTGTTTGACATAATAGTTGAAAATTGAAAGTTGAAAGCCTACTCTGGAAAGCTAAAGCAGAACCTTACAGTTCCAAACGTCAACTTTACACAGCCTAACTATCAACTAAATTATTATTTATAATATAGGTTGGTGGCAGTTGTATTGAGCGACGCCGCCTTATTTATATAAGGTAACACGCGCGTAGCGAACAGCAGTCGACCGAGGTTGTATTCATCGAACAGCTCGTCATCGGGATTGAAACTGTTGACACGCACATCGCCTTGCGAATGGATGAAGCGCTTGTTGCCGATATACATTCCGACATGCACCACACGTTCCTTGCGTTCCGGCGTCGCCTTGCGTCCGAAGAAAATCAAATCGCCCGGCTGGAGGTTACTGAAATCAGGAGCGATATCGATATGCTCGCCCACGTATGCCTGTTGGGAAGCATCCCGCGGAATGATGATGTCGTGCATGAAAAGAACAGTGCGCATGAAGCCGCTACAATCCACCCCTTTGGAAGAAGTGCCAGCCCAAAGATAAGGGATGCCCATCAGGCTATGCGCCGTAGCTATAATGCTGGCGGCGTCCTGCTTCAAGGCGGCCCGCCATTTCTTCTCCGGCATGGAGATGGATTTGGAAATATATCCCTGGCGGCCATCGGGATAAGCCACCTTATAAAAGGCGCCTTTTGTCCCCTCCCACTTCAGGCGGTTTCCGGCAGCAACATCAGAGACGGTCTGCGATGCCTGGCTAGGCTGCGAGTAGACAAAGCCGTAATGTGAAGTCACTACAATTTTCTCCGCACTATTCCAAACGGCCAACTCTTCCCGCGTAACGGGATGTATGCCTACTCGATGAACCCATGCAATGTAGCTGTCCGGTGTCTGGATACGATACCAGCCGTCGCGCTGCAACACCCGCACCGGCATACCCATCAAACCTTGCGTCATCATTTCCGAAGAGAAATCCGGATGCACCCGAAGATTGCACACAGACACATTGACAATGCCATACGTCTTGCCTTCAAGCCCGGCCTCATCCGGAAGCACTTGCAGACAATCCATCACCGCATATCCCTTCTTCTCCAAACCATCCAGCAAAGCCTTCTTTGCCTCTGCCGAGGTGGTGACACCACGCAACATCACATTCTTTCCGGAGAAAGAGTAATCTACATCAAACAAAGCCACGCGCTTATCCGGTGCAAACTTCTGTTTCAAACTGTCAGAGAATTGCGCCACTTCTGCAGGGATTGTACGGTCTCCTACTTTCGAAGCGACAGCAAAAAGCGGGATTAACAGAAACAAAGAAAAAAAAGAGAAAAACTTTTTCATTGGCCAAAAGGATTTGGGGGTTATTAATAATAGCAAAGCTACGAATTTATTCCGAAATAGATACATGTTTTTAATATTATTAAGGGTAAAGAATAAAGAATGAAGGGTTCATCCACACTGCATTTGCACACTGCACAACAAATTCTTCATCCTTCATTCTTCATTCTTCATTAATATTCATTATCTTTGTACCCTATAAAGCAGTTGGTCGGTCTGTCGCTTGCGCCCCGTGCGTATGAGGAAAGTCCGGGCAACACAGAGCATCCCACTTCCTAACAGAAAGCTGTCCGTGAGGGTAGAGTAACGTAGAAGAAAATAACCGCCGTCGCCCCTTGGGCTGCGGTAAGGGTGAGAAGGTGGGGTAAGAGCCTACCAGTCTTGTGGCGACACAAGGGCTGTACGTCTTGGGAGTTGTAAGGTCATGTAAACCGGCGTTATGAGAGTTGCTCGCTCCATGTCGGAGGGTAGACCGCTAAAGCTTGTATGGCGACATGCGGCTCAGATAAATGACAGACACTTCTTTAATGAAGAATGGATGATTAGGCTTCTTCAGGAACAGAAGAACAGAACCCGGCTTACAGACCGACTGCTTTTTTTACTGACAATGGATAATCGAGACAATAGCATGAACAAGCGTATTGCTGCCCTTTGGAAATTCCTCACCTACGACATCTGGCGTATTACAGAAGATGAAGTTACGCGAACGACTTTTTCCGTATACAACATCATCAAGACAATTTATCTTTGCATCAACCGATTCACCAAAGACCGGATAGTGAACAAAGCCTCGGCACTGACTTACAGTACGCTACTGGCCATTGTGCCTATTCTTGCCATTTTGTTTGCCATAGCCCGCGGTTTCGGATTCGATAATCTGATGGAAAGCCAGATTGTCAACGGTTTCGGCGGTCCTACGGAAACCACGGAAGTCATCCTGCAATTTGTGAATTCGTATTTGTCTCAGACCAAGAGCGGAATATTCATCGGAGTGGGTTTGATTATGTTGCTGTGGACAGTCCTGAATCTAATCAACAATATGGAAATCACCTTCAACCGCATCTGGCAGGTAAAAAAGGCGCGCAGCATGTACCGCAAAATAACGGATTACTTCTCCATGCTTCTGCTGATGCCCATTCTGCTGGTGATGTCCGGTGGTCTTTCCATCTTCATGAGCACGATGGTGAAGAACCTCGAAGACTTTACCCTGCTGGCTCCCGTCGGCAAGTTTATGGTGCGTCTCATCCCCTTCGTACTGACCTGGTTCATGTTTACAGCGCTATACGTCTTTATGCCGAATACAAAGGTCAAACTGAAACACGCACTCATATCCGGTATTTTGGCAGGTACGGCACACCAGGCATTCCAGTTCCTCTACATCAGCAGCCAGTTGTGGGTTTCCCGTTACAATGCCATCTATGGTAGTTTCGCTGCCCTTCCGATGTTTCTGCTATGGCTGCAGGTGTCCTGGACCATCTGCCTATTTGGTGCCGAACTGACCTACGCTGGACAGAATATCCGGAACTTCAGTTTCGACAAGGATGCACGCAACATCAGCCGGCGCTACCGCGACTTTATCTCCATCCTGATAATGTCCCTCATAGCCAAGCGCTTTGAACAAGACGCTCAGCCCTATACGGCCGAAGAGATATCAGAAGAGTGCCAGATTCCTATCCGGCTGACACACGAGACCCTGTATGAATTGCAGGAAATCAACCTCCTGCATGAAGTGGCGACAGATGAAAAGAGTGAAGACATCGCCTACCAGCCTTCCATGGACATCAACAAGATGAATGTGGCCCTCTTACTGGATAGGCTGGACACACACGGCTCAGAAGATTTCAAGATTGACAAGGAAAATGAATTCAACAGCCAATGGGGAGCATTGCTGAAGGCACGGGAAGAATACTACAAGAATGCAAACAAGGTGCTGCTGAAGGATTTGTAGTTTGGCTCAAACACGGAGGCACAGAAATTTCTTCTCGTCCATTAGTTTAATCTCTGCACCTCTGTGTTCTTCAGCCAATGCTAATACTTATTATAAGATATTGTTTTCTCTTTCGGCTTCCGCGACTTCTTCCGTTTTTCTTTCAACGGATAGCCAATCGTAATATCGAGCAAAAGGCGTTTACCAGCCGGGATTCCGACAAGTTTTTTTATCTCCTTCTCGTCAAACCAGCCTAAAATGCAGGAACCCAGCCCTTCATTTTCTGCCGCCAACGTGATATGTGCGGCAGCGATACCAATATCAATCAATGGAAAATACTTACCCTTGATTTTTGCACCCAGAAAGGAAGTAATATTCATGGACTCCTCCACCACCAGAATATGGACGGGAGCATTCTTGGCAAACTTATTCATCCCCAGTCCGGCAGCCGCCTTGCCCACCCTGGCAGACAGCTCCGGCTCCATAACCACCACGAACTTCCACGGCTGTGCATTGCAGGCAGATGGAGCCAGACAAGCCGCTGCCAATATCCGTTCCAGCTTCTCAGGCTCCACGGTACGAGTCATATCATAGGCACGGTCACTCTGACGGGATGCCGCTAATTGCAGGAAATCGTCCATAGCGCCGCCACCTTATTTATATTGTATCATGCAGCTGATGTACTTACCGATGATATCAAACTCCAGATTCACCACACTGCCCACTTTGAAAGCATGAAAATTGGTATGCTCGAAGGTGTAAGGAATAATGGCCACCTGAAAAGTATCGTCGGTGGGGTTGCACACAGTCAGGCTGACGCCGTTGACCGTTACCGAACCCTTGTCTACCGTGATGTAGCCGCGCTTTGCCATTTCTTTGTCAAAAGCATACCGGAAAGTAAAGTAATAGCTTCCTTCAGCATCCTTTATATCAATGCAAGTGGCAGTCTGGTCCACATGCCCCTGAACGATATGGCCATCCAGTCGACCATTCATCATCATACTGCGCTCCACATTCACTTCATCTCCTACCTGCAACAAGCCAAGATTGGAACGGTCCAGCGTTTCCTTCATGGCCGTCACGGTATAGGTATCATCCGTCAGGCTGACTACTGTAAGGCAAACACCGTTGTGAGACACACTCTGGTCTATTTTTAATTCACTGACGAATGAACATTTGAAAGTAAAATGTACATTCTCCTGGTCTTTGACCATCGCCACCAATGTGGCACATTCTTCTACTATTCCAGAAAACATGGTTCTATATACTTTTAGGTTATACACGATTTATTATTAATATGCGCAAAGATACAAAAAGCCCTTCGTATAGGTACAAAAAAAGGAAGCTTTTCACAAAGCCTCCTTTTTCAGTTTTCAATAGGTATTAGTTTTTTTTTAAGGTAAAAAGATTGTTTTCAGGATAACGACGCAAATATAGGCGCTTTTCGTAATACTAACCAAATTAAAAAACATGTCTTATAACATCTTTTTGAGAAATCATTTAAGTTTATTATCATTTCAAAGCATTTTTCTACACCTGCAATCGTTTTCAATGGACAAATATAAGGCTATTTTCCATGAAACACTGAAATTATCCTAAAATTTTGTTTATTTCTTATCATTTAAGTAGTGTTTGTCTGTCCGTCTGCCATGTTTTAACACCTTCTTGTCGATAAATACCACTATTTTTTCGGCGATACTCGTGATTATGGTCATCGGAACGTTCCAACTTGCGGAACACACTCACCTGGTTCAGACAAAAGAGTGTACTCTCCTGATGCCGGCTGATGCAATCGGCAAGAACGGCAGTGGCATCAACATTGATTTCGTCCAGCATATTGTCCTTGCAGACACGGCGGTAGCCAGTTCTGGACTCTCCTTCTGAAACGCCTGCCTTGCTTGTCCGAGCGTGGAGAGCACGGTATCTCCAAACTCCATCATATCACCCATGTAGAAGAAAGCAGTATTGTCACTGACACGCGCAGCTTGCTGCATGTTGTAATACTTATCCGATAGTGCGCCTGTCATACCTATTATCATTACCGGAAAAACGCCTCGATTATCCCCCTGCTCGATTTCGTCTTGCCTGCCGCAGGACAGAAAATCATCAAAGAGAGTGGATATATCCCAGTACATAAAGAATAAATCTTCATTCTTCATTCTTCATTCTTCATTTTTTTGCCCTATCTTTGCCCCCACGATACGAAAATAGTAACATTATGGCAGAAATAAAGAGCGAAGAGACAAGCGAAAAAAAGAGCTTGAACTTCATTGAGCAAATAGTAGAAAACGATTTGAAAGAGGGCAAAAACGGTGGGAAAGTACAGACACGCTTCCCGCCCGAACCTAACGGTTACCTCCACATCGGACATGCCAAGGCCATCTGCCTTGATTTCGGTATTGCCGCCGCACACGGTGGCGTCTGCAACCTACGTTTCGATGACACCAATCCCACCAAAGAAGATGTGGAATACGTAGAAGCCATCAAAGAAGATATCCAATGGCTAGGCTACAAATGGGGTAACGAATATTACGCTTCCGACTATTTCCAGCAATTGTGGGACTTCGCTATCCGCCTCATCAAAGAGGGAAAGGCATACATCGACGAACAGACTTCCGAGCAGATTGCCGCCCAGAAAGGAACTCCCACCCAGCCCGGCGTGGAAAGTCCCTACCGTAACCGTCCCATCGAAGAAACACTGGACTTGTTCCAGAAGATGAACAGCGGTGAGATTGAAGAAGGTGCTATGGTGCTCCGTGCCAAAATAGACATGGCAAGCCCCAACATGCACTTCCGCGACCCCATCATCTACCGTGTAGTGAAGCATCCGCACCATCGCACGGGTACTACTTGGAAAGCTTATCCGATGTACGACTTCGCCCACGGACAAAGCGACTTCTTCGAAGGTGTGACACACTCTCTCTGCACATTGGAGTTTGTGCCCCACCGTCCGCTCTACGACCTCTTCGTGGACTGGGTGAAGGAAGGCAAAGACCTCGACGACAACCGCCCTCATCAGTATGAATTCAATAAGCTGAATCTCAGCTATACACTGATGAGCAAGCGCAACCTGCTGACTCTGGTCAAGGAAGGCTTGGTAAACGGTTGGGACGACCCCCGTATGCCGACCATCTGCGGTTTCCGCCGCCGCGGTTACTCTCCGGAGTCCATCCATAAATTCATCGACAAAATCGGATATACCACCTACGACGCGCTCAATGAATTCGCCCTACTGGAAAGCGCCGTGCGTGAGGATTTGAATGACCGCGCCACCCGCGTATCCGCCGTACTGAATCCGGTGAAGCTTATCATCACCAACTATCCCGAAGGGCAAGTGGAAGAGATGGAAGCTGTAAACAACCCCGAACATCCCGAAGAAGGAAACCACTTCATCGAGTTTAGCCGCGAGCTTTGGATGGAACGCGATGACTTCATGGAAAATGCTCCGAAGAAATACTTCCGCATGACACCGGGACAAGAAGTACGTCTGAAGAACGCATACATCGTGAAGTGCACCAGTTGCAAGAAAAACGAAGCCGGCGAAGTCACCGAGGTATATTGCGAATACGACCCCGATACCAAGAGCGGTCTGCCCGGAGCCAACCGTAAGGTGAAAGGTACCATCCACTGGGTAAGTTGCGCCCACTGCCTCGAAGCGGAAGTACGCCTTTACGACCGGCTGTGGAAAGTAGAAAACCCGCGCGACGGACTTGCCGCCATCCGCGAAGAGAAGAACTGCGATGCACTGACAGCCATGAAAGAGATAATCAACCCCGACTCTTTAAATGTACTGCCCTGCTGCTACATCGAGAAATATGCTGCCGGTATGCAGCCTCTCTCCTACCTGCAGTTCCAACGTATCGGTTATTTTAATGTTGACAAGGATTCTACACCAGAAAAAATGGTATTCAACCGTACTGTGGGTCTGAAAGACGTTTGGGGTAAAATTAATAAATAAGAATATGAGTAACAAGAACCTGCTGTCCGGAAGAGACAAAGAACTGCAAGAAATGGCAGAACAATATGAAGCCGCTAAAGCAGAGAACAAAACCATCTATCTGGACGCAGACGACTTAGCCGACCTCGCAGACTGGTATGCCATGCATCATAAATATGCCATGGCTACCGAAATCGTAGAGTATGGCTTGGCAATACATCCGGATAATACCGTCCTGATGGTGGAACAGGCATACCTATTTCTGGATACCCAGCACAAAGAGCAAGCTAAAGGTATAGTAGAACGGATTGCCGAAGAATCTTCCGAGGTGAAAGTGCTGAAAGCCAACCTACTGTTAGACGAAGGCAAAGAAGAAGAAGCGGAAGCGATACTTGACAGCATAGATGATAAGGACGACTTAGCCAATATCGTCGACATATCCTATATGTACATCGACATGGGATTCCCGGAAAAAGCATTGACATGGCTGACGCGCGGACTTAAAAAATATGCCGAAGAAGAAGCCTATCTTGCCGTCACCGGCGATTGTTACTATGCTCAAGGACTGTTCGAAAAAGCCACCTTCATCTTCAATAAGCTGATTGACAAGAACCCTTATTCAGCTCCTTACTGGTTTGGACTGGCCCGTTGCTACTTTGACCAACAAATGTTCGACAAAGCTATCGAAGCATGCGACTATGCTACGGTGGCCGATGATGAGTTTGCCGACGCCTACCTGATGAAAGGACATTCCTTCTTTCAATTGGGAAATGAAGAAAGTGCCATGGAGAACTACCTACAAGCCGAGAAGTTCCATCTCGTTTCCCGCAGTTTCATCAACACCTTCATCGGTCTGAACAAAGCCTCCAAAGGAGAATGGGAAGAAGGATACGACTATCTGGAAAAAGCCATAACGGCCGAAGACAGTTATGACCTCGCCTTGCCCTCTCTTTATGCCAATGCGGCCCTATGCCTGCACAAGATGGGGAAAAAGCGCAAAGCCCACCAATATTGTAAAAAAGCATACAATCTGGCACCCGAAGAGATAGATTCGTACCTGATTGAGGGACGCATCTACATGGAAGAAGGAGAATATGAGAAAGGTGTGAAAAAATGGACCAAAGCCTTAGAGTATGCCCCCTATGCAGATACTTGGCACGAAATAGGTATGTGCAGTATGGAGATAGGGCAACTGAGCTATGCCAAGCTGGCCTTTGAGCATGTCAAAGAGATGGAGCCGGATTTTGAAGGTATCAACGAAAGGCTGACCTCTCTGTATATGCTACTCAAAGACAAGGAGAATTTCATGAAGTACAACCAGCTGTGCGAACATCCGTTCAAACTGGAAGAGCTGAATAGATTACAGCAGATACTACAAGAAGATAACCAAGAAGAGCTGGCCCTAGTGATGAAGAATATTTTCAACGCATTACAATAACAGTAATTATATACCACTAATCTAGCAAATGGAATCAGTAGCCTTTATCCAATGGTGTCTTGACCACCTCAATTACTGGACCATCACTTTATTGATGGCCATTGAAAGTTCGTTTATCCCCTTTCCCTCGGAAGTTGTAGTTCCTCCTGCCGCTTGGAAAGCCGCCAACAATGACAACATGAATATATATCTGGTGGTGGTGTTTGCAACCATAGGGGCAAATATCGGAGCTTTGATAAACTACTATATGGCAAAATGGCTGGGGCGCCCCATCATTTACAAGTTTGCCAACAGCCGTTTCGGACACATGTGCCTCATTGACGAAGCCAAAGTGCAACATGCGGAAGAATACTTCGACAAACATGGAGCCATATCGACGTTTGTCGGACGTCTGATACCTGCTGTGCGCCAGTTAATCTCCATCCCTGCCGGTCTGGCACGTATGAAGCAAGGAACTTTTTTACTGTACACCACTCTGGGTGCAGGCCTGTGGAATTCCATTCTGGCTTTCATCGGATATTACCTGTCCACAGTACCCGGCATTGAAAACGAAGACCAACTGCTTGCCAAAGTAACGGAATACAGCCATGAGATAGGCTATGTATTTATCGGCATCAGCGTACTCATCGTGGCATTCTTCATCTATAACGGCATGAAGAAGAAGTAAAAATGAAACGACGTGATATAAAAAAGCGTTGGACAGCATGATAATTCCGTCCAACGCTTTTTCATTGTTCATTCCAAATCCAATCGGCTGAAGTCGAAAGTTCTATTTCATAAATCTCACGCATCTCTTCCTCTATATCGGAAACGCTCATTCCTTTGCGCATAAGGAAATAACAAGCTTTTCTATAGAAAGTCCACGGCTTTCATGTTTGGGCGCTGTATCGGCTCAAACTCACCATTACGGTCACGAGGAATGGATATGACGGATTCTCCATGTTCCGTTTGAATCTTCTTCGGATACTTCCCATTACGGGAATTACTGCTATTGTTGCCTGCGACTGGGGAATAACTTTGTTACGTTCTGACATAATTTTATGTTTTCACAAAATTAATAATAAAGAAAATATGAGACTCATTTCTGAATCCCGTATTCTCGATTTACACAAAATTTTGGACAGTGTCGATTAAAACTTTTACCTTTGTAAAATGATTCAAGAGAAGTTCAAATTTTACAAGCCATGTAAGTTGCTGCAACCTTATATAAGATATTATTGGGGATTCAAAAGCAATCGACCGCTGGATGCCTTTACTTATCCTATCGGTTGTCCTCAAATCATTTTCCATAAACAAGCACCGTTATATATTCCCGAACTGAACGTCATACAGGACAAATTGACTATCAGCGGACAAGTTAATTTTTCATCCCATTTGTATGCTGATGGCAATACAGAAATGATAGTGGTTGTATTCCACCCTCACGCTATGAGTATGTTTCTGAACATACCGACATCGCTCTTTTACAATCAAGAAGTTGCCGGTTACAGCCTTGAAAACAAAAGTTTGAATGAACTGGCTACACGAATATTCGACTGTGAGAATAATTCTATTTGCATAAGCTATATAGAAAAATGGCTGGTGTCACAAATTGCCGATAATTTAGCTGATACCACATACAGAATTAAAAGGATAGATGCCGCCATACAGCGAATATATATCACTCCGCAAATCTCTGTAAACGAATTATCTTCTATTGCCTGCCTAAGTAAAAAACAGTTTGAGCGGTTGTTTCATTCATTTGTAGGCATCAATCCCAAAGAATATACCCGTATCGTCCGCTTCCAAAAGGCTTTGGCGCAGATGCAGCATCAAACGGGCAAAGAAATCAATCAGGCACAAATAGCATACGCCAGCGGTTATGCCGACCAGTCGCACCTTATCCGGGAGTTCAAGAAGTTCTGCGGATATACGCCCATGTCTTTGCTGAAAGTATCAAATCCATATTCCGATTTGTTCACCAATCCCGTATAAATGTCCCGTTTGTTCTATTCGGGATCAAACGCTTCTCCTACTTTTGCTACCTGAATCATTAAATGAAAATAGCATTAAGTATGAAAGAAGTAAATCCCCAAGAAACCGGTCGGGCATACGCCTTTGAAATGTGGATGAACGCCCCCATGCCAATGGTGACGTTCTTTAAGACACTCAACGTGTCACGCCTTGTGAAAATCAGCCGGAAATCGGGCATGAAGTTTAATATGTTGATGTGCTGGTGCATCGGCAAAGCCGCAAGGAGCGTGAAAGAATTTTATCTGCTGCCCGTTGGCGGTAAACTGATGCAGTACGATACCATTGCAGTAAACACCATTGTCGCTAACAGAAAGGGCGAGGTAAGTTCGTGTGATGTTCCTTTCTGCGATGATTTGTCTCTGTTCAATCAACACTATCTGCGACTTACCAAACAAGTGGCTGAAAGTTGCGTCAATCACGATTTGACGGAAAGCATGGTTATCGGAACTTCCTCCTTGGCACAATATGAAATAGACGGGGCTGTCGGGATGTATAGCGGCATTTTTAATAATCCGTTTCTTATTTGGGGCAAATACAAACACCGCCTGCTGAAAACGACGCTTACCGTTTCTTTCCAGTTCCACCACACGCAAATGGACGGGGCGCACGCTTCCCGCTTTTTGGACGGGATTCAGAGAGCAATTGACAATTTGCAGTATAAGTAAGTTTGCTATAAATGATATACACAGGTTACGATTTTGCAGCTTATTTCAAAAATGACTATTTAGGGTAACTGATTTCGTAACAGATTGAGTAACTTTGCTCTCAATAATAGAAACAGCAATGGAAACAGACATAGAAACCAAATATTGCCAAACCTGTGGAATACCCTTAGATATTGACTACAATAATCTTGGGGTAAATACGAGTGCGGAATATTGCGACTATTGTTTGAAGCATGGTGTCAAGGGTTACGATTTTTCGATGGACTATCTGATTTACCTTTGGGGGCTTTTCCCCGAAGAGTATTATAAAGAAGTAGGTATATCCTATACTTCGCAGGAAATCAGAGAGGTAATGTCAAAACGGCTTCCCGAAATAAAACGGTGGAAACAAAAAATCAATACAGCCCACGTGTTATATGAGCTGATTGTAAGGGTACAAGAATACATTAACCGCCATTTGTTCGAGGAACTTAGTTTAGATGCCCTATCGCAAACGGCAGGTATTTCCAAATACCATTTCCGGCGTGTTTTCAAGGCTGTATGTGGTGAAAATGTCGGGCTTTACATTCAACGGTTAAGATTGGAATATATCGCTTTCAAGTTAATTTCAACCGATATAAGTGTTACAGAATTGTTATGCCACATAAACTACCAAAACAAACATACACTTTCAAGGGCATTCAAAAGTTATTTTAAGTGTACGATACCGGAATTTCGTAAACTACATTCCAATGCTAACCCCGCAGGAATGTATCCGGTGCAAATTGTTCCTTGCATTGAGAAAGTTCCGCCTGTTCGTATTGCCTGTTTGAAACTGGAATGGACGGAACATATAAACCATGATTTTACGGTATTATGGAAACAGATTCTACGCCTTTCTGAAAATTGCGGTTTACAGTCAAGTGGCTGTAAATTTATAAGCCTTACATTGGATTGTCCGCTAATTTCTTCAGAAGAACAAACCCGTTTTATGGTGGGTATAACCGTTACGGAATCATTTAACGTTCCCAATGGCTTTTCTGTTCATGAAATAGAAGCCGGAGAATATGCAGTGTTTCAATTCAAGGGGTTATATCACGAGTTGAACAGAGTATATCGTTACATATACCTTGATTGGTTGCCGACAAGTGGATATGCGCTACGGGAGCCTTACACATTTGAAACCTATCTCAATACTCCCGAAAAGACCCCTGTTTCGGAGTTGAGAACGGATATTTATATTCCTATTGTGCGAAAGAACAAATGAATGACTTAAATAAGGAAATTGAACAACAGCTAAGAAATGAAAATGCCGATTTTGTTCACTTCGTGGATATTTCCATGCTGGATATACGACAAAACCGGGGTTTTCCCTATGCCCTACTGATAGGAATTGCTATAAATCCACATTTTATCAAAACTGTACATGATAGTCCCGATTATGTGCATACCCTCAGCGATGAATATGCACAGGCAGAAAAACGGGTGGGAATGATTGCAGACAAACTGGCTGGGCGGCTTATCAGCAAAGGTTACAAAGCATTGTCACAGTCTGACAATGCTTTGATAACCGAGAATACATTTGACTTCACAACAAAAACGTCCGTTTTACCACATAAGACCATTGCCGTACTTAGTGGTACTGGTTATATTGGCAAAAATAACCTGTTCATCACGGCTGAATATGGAGCGGCACAATGTCTTGGCTCTGTCCTGACAAATGCCCCTTTATCAATAATGGAACACGAAATCAAGTCGTCGCAATGCGGTAATTGTAATATATGCAGGGATGTATGCCCTCAAAAAGCGTTAAACGGGGTTGTATGGGACATGAATGTTTCAAGGGATGAGATAGTAAATGTTTATGACTGTGTTACGTGCTTGAAATGTTTGGTTTATTGCCCGAAAACAAAGGCATACATGAAACGACATATCACTATGAAGTAAGATGAAGGGGTATATAGGTAATATATTGCAGGAAATAGACATAGAGATTGACGAAATCGACCTCTACGGCTATGATATTATCGAAACCTCTCTTTCAATGGTACATAAGCTGCAAACGGTTCTTGATGATTTGAGAACTAAAATACAAACCTATATATTTCCAACCAAAGAGGACGAAATCTTATTTTTCAAGACACAGAAACCGGAAATACTCGGTCGATTGCTATTCTTCTATAAGATATACAAGATTGAAACACAATGCCCTAATGGTAGCGATGAAGTGATTAGGAATTATATCAATCGGGAACTGGATAATCTGACCTATTTCTTCAATCGCAATTTGGACTTTTATCAATACTACCGTTCACACTCCACTGTGTACGATGAATACTACTTTGTACGTGGAAAAGCTGATTTGCGGTTATGTACCGATAGCGCTCAGTTTGATAAAGACCCTAATTTCTCAACCGGATATGACTATAAAGTGGCAAAGATTATCGCCAATGAAATGCTGCGCATTTATTTGAATAAGCGATTGGTGAAACTGGTAACGAATAATCAGATAGAAGATAACCTACAAAGATGCTTCAAATATCCGTTCCGCTTCACAGGCAAAAAGTCATATCTTATCGAACTGGGATATTCTCTTGTATCTTCGGGCGACATAAACAATGGCAACGTGGAGATAAAAGAAATGATGAATTTCCTTAGTACAATATTCCACATGGATTTAGGGGATTATTACGCTTCATACATAGCCATGAAAGAGAGAAAAGACCGGACGGCATATCTTCATCATCTGATAGATAATCTTGTTAAGCGGATAAATGAGGATGATATGAAATAATATCCAGTATTCCAGTATGTAGAAGTACCATGTTCACCCCAACATGGTACTTTCTTTTTATGGTAAAATCTACTTTGAAAAATGACATTTCGGGGAGCTTTTACACCATTATTCCCCTAAAATAGCCTGAAGAAAAGTAATACCATGATAGATATAACCATGACTTTTAGGTTATTTCTTCTCCCGAACTTTGCGGCAAATCAATAAGTTAGCAATATGGAGATTATAACATTTGAGTCAAAAGCCTATAAGGAGCTTGACAACAAGATTACCGCCATAGCAGACTACATTTTCAATCACTTGGACGAAAACAAGACTGATGAAGATGAAATTTGGGTGGATAGTTACGAAGTCTGCACGTTCCTGAAAATCAGTGACCGTACTTTACAACGCCTAAGGGCGGCAGGAATGATTTCTTACTCCGACATCAAAGGGCATTACTTTTACAAGATTAAAGAAGTAAAGCGAATGTTGGAAGAACGCTTGATTAAGCGTGACAAGGAGTGTATAAATGAACTGATAACCAATCATCAGAAATATGTTAAGGAAAGAAGAAATTCTAAGCAGAACAAATAACGGTCTGCTTGTTTTCAAACATTACTTACCCGGCGACTGGCGTATTGGCAGGCACTTTCTTAATCCTCTTTATCAGGATAAGAAAGCATCCTGTAATATCTACTTCGACCGCCATAGCGGTATGTACAAGATGAAAGACTTCGGTAACGACAATTATAGCGGCGATTGTTTCTTCTTCGTGGGGCAGTTAAAGGGGCTGGATTGTAACCGAGCGGCAGACTTCGTGGAAATACTGGAAATCATCGACCGAGATTTGGGCTTGGGGCTGGCTTCCGGCACTCCGGTTTCCATTCCCCCGGCAACCGTCCGCCGGGCAGTGCCGGACAAACCCGAAGAAACACCCGAAAGGCCAGTCAAGCCCTACCAGTTCCGGGAACAGAAGTTTCTGCTTGCCGAACTGGTGTACTGGCAACAGTACGGCATCACGCCCGAACTGCTGGAACATTACAAGGTCTGCTCGCTCCGAGAATACAACAGCGAAACGGCAGAGGGCAAACCGTACACCTACACTTCATCGGTGGCAGAACCCATGTACGGCTACAAGGGGAAACAGCACATCAAGCTGTACCGCCCGTTCTCCACGCCCCGCTTCCTCTATGGCGGCAGCTTCGGCGAAAACTACTGTTTCGGGCTGGAGCAACTGCCCGCCAAAGGTGACACGCTCTTTATCACGGGCGGCGAAAAAGATGTGCTTTCGCTGGCGGCACACGGTTTTCACGCTATCTGCTTCAATAGCGAAACGGTGACTATCCCGCCCACGCTGGTTTATCGGCTAACATTCCGTTTCAAACACATCATCCTACTTTTCGATATGGATAAAACGGGCAAGGAAAGTTCACGCAAGCAGGAAAAATTATTGGAAGAATTTGGCGTGAAACGCCTACTGCTTCCACTTCCGGGAACGAAAGAGGAAAAGGACATTTCCGACTACTTCAAAGCCGGGAACACCCGTGAAGATTTCCTGAAACTGTTTATCGAATTTTTAGACAACCTGTATAGCGACACATTGATTATGCTAAAATCATGCGAGATAGATTTCAACAACCCGCCCGCCAAAGCGCAAGAGATTATTTCGGCGGGTGATGTTCCATTAGGAACACAAGGCAACCTGTTCGGCATCACCGGGGGCGAGGGAACGGGCAAGAGCAATTATGTAGCCGCAATCGTGGCGGGCTGCATCTGTCCAGCTGGTGCAGAAGTAGATACGCTGGGCGTACAGATAACCACTAACGGCAGGCACAAGGCGGTCTTGCTTTATGACACCGAACAGTCGGAAGTGCAACTGTTCAAGAATGTAGGCAACCTGCTGGCACGTGCCAAACAGCCGGATAAACCCGATGAACTAAAAGCATTTTGTCTTACAGGTATGTCACGCAAGGAACGCTTGAACGCCATTGTGCAGAGTATGGATAAATTCTATTACCAATACGGCGGCATCCAATTGGTCGTCATTGACGGCATCGCAGACCTCGTTAAGAGTGCCAACGATGAAGCTGAAAGTGTGGCGATGATAGATGAACTTTATCGGTTGGCGGGCATCTATAACACCTGTATTCTTTGTGTGCTGCACTTCGTTCCGAACGGTTTGAAGCTGCGGGGACATTTGGGCAGCGAGTTGCAGCGCAAGGCGGCTACAATCCTTTCGATAGAGAAAGACGATGAACCCGCCCAGTCGGTGGTAAAA
The DNA here is from genome assembly GCF_024704895.1 of Bacteroides muris (ex Fokt et al. 2023). Lineage (NCBI taxonomy): Bacteria > Pseudomonadati > Bacteroidota > Bacteroidia > Bacteroidales > Bacteroidaceae > Bacteroides > Bacteroides muris (ex Fokt et al. 2023). The sequence goes on from NZ_JAMZEE010000052.1 coordinate 18,961, forward strand.
GCCCTGAAAGTAAGGGACGGTAGCCCGCTGGACGTTCCTCTGATGCTCTTTGCATGGGACAAGAAAGCCGGGATGCACGTGTACAAGGGTGAGAAACCCCGTGAGGAAAAAGAGAAGCGCAAGGAAAGGGAACTGGTAGGTGTTGCCCGTGACATTTTCGGGCGACAGGCACATATCACCTATATAGACCTTTGCGAACAGTTACAGCAGGTTTTGGATGTTAAGGAGCGCACCGCAAAGAGTTATATCCGCTTTATGCGTGAACGGGAGATTATCATTAAAGACCCGGTGAACCAAAGCTATTTTATGATGGGTCTTATTTAATCCGGTAGCCTTATGTATATAGATAAAGAAAACTTCGTGGCTTGGATGGAGCGTATCATGGATAGGCTCGATATGCAGGACAAAAAGATAGACCGCCTGTTAAGCGGTCACAATTACCTGAACGGTGAAAAACTCCTTGACAATCAGGATTTGTGCTTTATGCTGAAAGTGAGTACCAAAACCTTGCAACGTTACCGGAAGAAAGGAATACTGCCTTACTTGACGTTAGACGGAAAATATTTCTATCGTGCAAGCGACATACACAAGTTAATCCGTGAACGCACGGATTGAGTGATAATCAATATCATATATTTTCTTCTTTAAATCCTGTCTTGTTATGATAATAAGGCAGGATTTCTATTATTTGCAAGGTTATTCCGGTGATTTTCGCTACTTTTGCAAAAGTAACATAAGAGAATAACGGCGGTTGAACAGTTTTGGCTGTAATATCGTCATTATAATAACATATTCGTTCGCCGAATATCTCAAAGTAGAAAACTGGCACTTTTCAAAATGAAACGAGATTTCAGCGCAATGTCTATGCTATGCTTTGTCATAGCGTGGGCTTGCCTGTCCCGTTTCAAAGGTATTGCCAGTACCTCTACTTTGGAGCAGTGTAAGTTCACGCTTCTTTTTTTGAGGTAGCAGCGGACAGTTTGAAAAAAGATTATCAACTGTTTAATACCTGATAGGATGAAACAAATTAAAGCGCATATCGCCGTATCTCTTGACGGACATACAGCCACCTTAGACAAGGAACTGGATTGGTTACCCGATGAAGTAAAAACTATCGTTGGCAAATACTATTTGGATGCTGATTGCCTGCTTATGGGGGCGAACACCTACAACTACATCTTTGAACACTGGGGCGGGTGGCCGCACAAAAGCAAACGGTCTTTTGTGGTGTCGCACTACGACACCAACGTAACACCGGATTGCGGTGTGGAGTTCCTGACCGAAGAATCGCTGCAAAGGATTTATGAACTGAAACAGGAAACCGACATACTGGTGGTAGGTGGCGGCAAGCTGCTTACTTCATTGATTAAAGCCGGATTGCTGGACAGCCTGACTATCTACACCGTCCCGGTCATGGCGGGCAAAGGCATCGGCTTTATCGGGGAAACATCCGGCTCGCTGTGGAAACTTTCGGAAAGCAGGGTGCTGGATAACGGGGTGGTCTGTTCGACCTACCTGTTTGGCGGGAGCGTATAAAAAATGCGCCCGGTTCCCGCCGGGCGCAACCACTAAAATTTCAATTATTATAAGTTGCAAAACCTATCACAATGAAATTTCAGCGGCAAAGATAGGCTATTTCTTCGGTTTCGCTTTCTTTTCGGGGAATGAAAAACCGACATTGAACTGTTCATCCAGCACCAGCGAAGCATCGAAAGCCTTGCCGTTCTTGCCCTTGAAGCCCTTGATTAGCCCGGTCTTGCGTTTCGTCACCAGCTCGACAATCTGCTTGTCGGAAAGCTGCTTGTCGCACTTGTTGCGGAATATGGTTAGCGTGCAGTCCACGTTGGAACACTTCGCCACTTTCAGGTAGAACAGGATGCGCCCGTTATTGCATTTGGGGCAGGGACAGGTTTCACCAGTAGCAACAGATAGCTGCACCGATAGCAGTTCTGTGGTGATTTGCGTTGCGTACACCTCGATACCCTTTCGGAATGTGTCGGCATCCATACAGCCCGCTTCTATCTTGGAAAGGGCGGTTTCCCACATACCCGTCATTTCGACATCGGCAATCTTCTTGTCCTTGACAATCCCATAAACGGCAAGCCCCTTGTCGGTAGGTACAAGGTTCTTCTTCTCACGCACGATGTACTGGCGGGCGAACAGCGTTTCGATAATCGCCGCACGGGTGGCGGGTGTGCCTATCCCGGCATCTTTCAGGCTGGCTTTCAGTTCGGCATCTTCCAGTTCCTTTCCGGCGTTCTCCATTGCGGCAAGCAGGCTGCTTTCCGTGTGCAGCGGTTTCGGCTTGGTCTGCTTTTCGAGCAGATCCACGCCGGAGAGTGGCAAATATTCTCCCTCTTGGAGCGGCGGCAGGCTGGCGGCTTCTTCATCACCTCCCGTTTCCTGCTCGCCGAACACGGTACGCCACCCGGTAACTTTCATCACAGACCCTTTTACCGTGAAGTCAGTATCTCCAGCCGACAATATGGCGGTGGTAATGTCTTTCACGCACTTGCCCGAAAAGGCTTCCAGCATACGCCCGGCTACCAGCTCGTAAACCGCCCGCTCGTCTTTGGAGAGTTCACCGGGCAGGTTCTCGGTAACGATTAAGGCGTGGTGGTCGGTCACTTTGCCGTCATTCACGCTACGGCGGTTCAGGGGTGTGCCGTCCAGCCCGACGGCATACCCGGCAAAGCGGGAGTATTGCCCTAACAGGGCGATACGCTCCGGCATTTCATCGAAAACGTCCTCCGATATATAGCGGCTTCCGGTTCTCGGATAGGACATCACTTTCTTTTCATACAGGCTTTGCGCTATGGAAAGCGTCTTGTCAGCCGAGAAATTCAGCTTTGTATTGGCTTCCTTTTGCAGCGTGGTAAGGTCGTATAGAAGCGGCGGTTCTTGGCTGGCTTCTTTCCTCTCAACGGATTTCACGGCAAGCCGCCCGGCATCCTTTACCCGTTGCAGGGCGGCTATGGCTTCGGGCTGCTGCTCCCACTTGGCGGTCGTTTGGGCGGTGAAACTTATTCCCCCGCTGGTGGTATGGGCTTTGAGTTGCCAAAACTTGGCGGGTACGAAATGCTTGTTCTCCAAATAGCGGCTGCATATCATCACGAGCGTGGGTGTCTGCACCCTGCCCAGCGAGAACACCCCCTGCCCGGCGGCTACGCTCAACGCTTGGGTGGCGTTTATCCCTATCAGCCAGTCTGCTTCGCTGCGGGACTTGGCAGAGAGGTAGAGGTTATCGTAACATTCTCCCGGCTGCAAGGTATCCAGCCCCTCACGGATTGCCTTGTCGGTAAGGCTGCTTATCCACAGGCGCACAAATGGTTTTCGGCAGTTCAGGTAATGGAAGATGTAGCGGAAGATTAGCTCACCCTCACGCCCGGCATCGGTGGCGACAATAATCCGGTCGCACTGGTCGAACACTTCCTTTATCACTTTCAACTGTTTCAGCACGCCGGGGTCTGCCTTATAACCTTTCTCCACTTTCACCTGACGGGGGATTAATTGGAAATCGGGCGGCAGTATGGGCAGGCTCTCCCTGCGGAAGTTCGCCACGCCATAGGCTTCCGGCATGGCAAGCTGAATTAAGTGGCCGAACGCCCATGTCACCATATACCCGTTGCCGGAAAGATAACCGTCATTACGCTGGGTCGCCCCGATGATGCGGGCGATATCCTTTGCCACGCTGGGCTTTTCTGCTATCAATGCAATCATGTTGTTTCTTTTTTATGGTTTGTTACTGGCTTGATTTGCCGTAAAATTTTACGGTCATAATAAATATGGTAGCCGCCCACGTAATACTGGCGGTTGTGCCTGTCTATTTCTTTCCAATCAGTTTTTAAAGAAAGGACTATGAAGAAAATCAGGACGACAAGCGGAATAGCTATAATATAGATTAGCTGCATACCTTTATAATTTCATTCCTTTGGATTTCTTGGGCTTGTCCGCTTTCAGGCTCTTGTCCTGCTTCTCTTTCTGCTTGGCGGTGGGCTTGTCCTGACCCTGTTTCAGCGGCTCTTTGCCCCGCTTGGTGGCTTCGTTGGTCTTGCCCTCCGAATTGACCGCTACCTGTGTCCGGCTCTCGGCGGCGGGGGTAACGTCTTTCGGCTGTACCTTGTTGGGGGATTTGCCCTGTGCGCCGGGCTGCACATGACCGTTGAACTCAACGCCCTTGCCGTCCTTTATCCCGGCTACCTGCTGTTCTGCGGGCTGCTGTCCCTGCTGCAAGAACTGGACGGCAGACCTCGGCAGGAACTCCAAGCCACGCTCCACCGCACTGACCTGCAAATAGGCACTGCGTTTCGTGCCGTCCCTGAATTGCAGGTTTTCCATTTTGACCGCTTGCCCGGCTTCAAAGGCGGCTTTCTGCTCCGGGCTGACTTTCACGCCGCAAATGGTGTCGGGGCATTTCCACTTGTCAGCCCGCATATACTCCAGTTCGTGCGTGTACCTGTCCCGGCTGACGAACACGGGGATTTGCTCACCGCTTTTCGGGTCTTTGATTTCAGCGATGCCGCCCAAGTTGCCAGTGCCTTGCAAGTTACCCTGTTCCTGCTTGGTGAACCCGTGTTCATGGAACGGGCGTTGCAACAGTTTCTCGTCCTGCTGCACGCCGTGCAGCTTGGGTACTACCGTGCCGTCCTTAGCCTGATAGAAAGAGAGCTTGACATCGGTAGGTTTGAGGTAAAAGCCGCCCACCGTCCCCGAAACGGTGTAGGTGTTGCGGGACTTGTAGCCACGCATCACCCGGTCGAAGTCCTTCGTGTTTTTCAGGGTGTCGGCGGTGATGCCGACTTTCTTCAGGTTCTCCCAGTCGATTTTTGCCGGGTCGAAGCGGTAGCCCTGCTTGAACTCGTGGAAGTCGGGCTTCGGAACTCGAAGCATTTCAGCCCGCTTGCCGCCCTCCGGCGTGGGGTTGCGGTGGTTGTCCTCGATTGCCTTTGCGTCCTGCTCCGCTTGGGAAGCCTTGACGCTGAACAGTTCCAGCCCGGAAGTGTCCTGATACTTGCGGAAGAAATTGGAAATGAAGTTGCTGAACACATCGCTGTTCTTGTCCACCTGCATGAACTCGCCGCCCTGTGTCGGCGGCACGGTCTGCAAATTGCCCTCCTTGTCGATACCCTTAACGGCACTCACCTTGCCCTGCTGTTTATCCAAGACCAGCAGCACGTCTTTTTCCTGCCCCTCTGCGGGCAGGGTCATTCTGTTTGCCATAAATAATTGAAATTTTAGCGGTTACGGGAATAGTCCCGCCCAAAGGTAGCGACTAAATATGCTATATTTGGACGGGCGGCAAGGGGTGTCCCGATTTGTCCTGCGGTGTCCCGGTTTGTCCGGGTCAGATGAAAATATCCAACCAACAGTTGGAGAAATAAAAACATCTTCGGCAAAATATTTGTTATGTTTTTGCAGGTAATTACATAATATACTATCTTTGCAGTATAGAAACAAAGTACATAAATATGGCTTCATTCAGGAAAGAGATACTTGGGCAGATTGAACGGATAGATACCGGGCGTATATTCACGTTCCGAGATTTGTCGTTTGAAACGGAAAAGACCGCCAATGTTGCGGTGCTGCTCTCCGAACAGAGCCGCAAAGGGGTACTGGTACGGGTTGAAAAAGGGGCGTACTACCGCCCCAAGAAATCTGTCTTAGGATTGGGGAAGCTGCCCGTCTATCAGGATGAACAGTTCCGTTATCTTACCGAAAAACTGAACGGCTATATCACGGGAGCTTACGTCTATAACAAAATGGGGCTGACCGAACAGGTCGCCACAACCATAACGATAGCCACTCCAAACCCGGTTCGCCGTTTCCGTTTCAAGAACTTGGATATAGAGTGCGTGAAAGCCTACTGCATGGATTATCCGGATGAAAGCCTTGTCCCGTACTTGCGGCTGCTCGATGCGATAAAGGACATGAAGCGCATACCCGGAACAACCGGACAGGACATCTACAACCGGGTCAAAAGCCAATATTTCAACGGGTACAGCCTGCCGGAACTGGAAAAAATCGTATCTTTGGCAAAAAGTTACCCGCCACGTGTCAGAAAGGTGGTGGCAGACATACTGGGCGACATCAGACAAACCGTATTGCAAACAGAAATGGCAAAGACCATTCTTCCCACGACACGGTTCAACTTGGATTATAAAACGGCATAGGACAGAAATATGAATTTACATTCGGACAAGGAAGCGTTCAAGGAAATCATCGCACTGGCGGCTGAACATTTCGGCTACGAGCAGTCGCACGTGGAAAAGGATTACTGGGTATCGAAGATACTGCGGGATATTTCCATGTCCGAATATGCGGATAAGACCTACTTCAAAGGCGGGACTTCACTTTCCAAAGCCTACGGGCTGATAGAACGCTTCTCGGAAGATTTGGACTTGTTCGTGTTCACGGGTGACAAAGGTGCGTCCAAGCAGGCGGAAAAGACATTGAACAAGAAACTTTCCAAACACATAGCCGAACTCAATAGTGACATATACAAAGAAGATTTGTCGGAAACGGGCGGTAATTACCGCAAACTGTATTTCTCGTATGACAATGTATTTCAAGGCGTGGGACTGAAAGAGCATTTGGAAGTAGAGATAAAATCCTGTGACCTGCCGGACAAAAAACTGATGTTCTATCCAGCGGACAAACGGGTTATCAAACCGATTGTGACCGCCTTTCTTGAAAGCATCGGGCAAGAGGAACTGATAAGCACCTACGGGCTGGAAAGTTTTGAAACGCAGTGTATCAATCCCCGAAAGACTATCTGCGACAAGGTTTCAAGGTTGGTAAAGCTGTCTTACAATGAGGATGCAGCCGCACTGTTGGCAAAGCATATCCGTGACGTTTACGACTTGTCTGCACTCTACCACAATCAGGAATATAACGATTACCTACATTCGGAAGATTTCTTGGATGCCATGTACCGGGTGACGATAGAGGACGGATTAAATAAAAACTCCCGTTCGCACTTGTCGCTGGCTGATGCACCGATATTCAAGGATGCCGAAGCGGTCATGGCGTTGCCCGAAGTGGCTACGGCGTACACTACCGATTTGAAGAAACTGACCTTTGACAAAAGCAAGATGCCGCCGATAGGTAAGGCTGTGGAAGCATTGAAAAACCTGCACGAAATACTGGTGCGCTTTGAAGCCTACCGAATAAAGCAACAAAGCAAAGAATAGCTGTTAATTAATATAAAACAGAAGAAATAATTATATGATTTTCAGAGAAATAAGAGAACGATTAACTGGTATAAGTTGCCCCATTTTTGGTGTATCTTGGAATCCGTCTGAAACAGAACGTACAAAAGCAATTAAAATTATACGTTTTTTAGAAGACAGAAGAGTATTATATAATCCTTATGAACAAGAATGTCCTGACCATTGTATTCATTCAATAATTGAAATCAGACATTTTTTAACAGATAAGATACAAGATATATCATCAGAAAGCAATCTTTATAATTACTTAAAAGCAATGCGTATTGCATGTAGGAAGTTCTTAAATCAATATACTAACAAGAATAATAAGGTGCATTTTTATTTGCACAATTATGATTGTATAAGTAGCTGGAAATTTAATTCTACATTAGGCGAATTAAGAGGTACATTTGGTATAATGTTGGCGCAAATGGCTGTGGCTTATGGGATAGATATTGAAGATGAATTATCCTCAATATTGCCTGAAAAAGATAGCGAGGAATAATATTCCTCGCCGTTTATTCTTCATCCCTTATCAGGTGGCATAGCTCCGGGTCGTTCTTAATCCGGGTTATCTCGTCCTCGACTATCTGCCGGACTTCCTGACGGATGCGGT
>NZ_JAMZEE010000053.1:0-24982 GCF_024704895.1 Bacteroides muris (ex Fokt et al. 2023)
GTGGTGTGGGAGGTCGGTAAATGTGAAAGTAGGAGGTAAATGCCTTTTATGAACAACATTTACCTCCTACCCAATTACTACAGTTTTTTGCTTTCTTTTATTCACTTATCCCTTTCTTCATCTCATTTTCTAAAAAGCTATATACATAAAGATAGCTCTGAAAGACCAATCCGGTTTTGACATTTTGAAGCTTGGCAAATGTTTCCGACTGGATAAACAATCGCATAGCTTCTAGTATGGAAAGTCCTTCCACTTCCACCAATCGCGTAATGATATCTTTAGCAATGCTATTGACTGCATAACGTATTTCATTATCTGAGAACTGTTCCATATTCTACAAACTTTAATAGTTCTATTGCTCTGTCCGTACCAAAATAATATTGCGGATGAATGCCTCCTTTATATGAGATCTTCCTCACCAGAGTGGGTAAATCAATGTTTTCATTGTAATAATTCAAAATTTGAAGTCCGATTCTGTCATCAGCAATTGGACCTATGACAATATCATACTCATGTCCGACATTTTCATATCGGTTTTTCATTACGAACAAAGCCCATTCTTCATTGTAAGTTTCAAAAGTCTTAATATTTAATGAGGAATCGTTAAGATTTTCGTCATCAATATCAAAAACAGTTACTATCGCTTCCCCGCATTCATTCCTTTCAACGGTACGTAACGCCATTGCTTCCGCTTGACTTCTGTCATCTGAAAGATAGAACCCTTTTCCAAAGTCCTTGTTGGGCTTTGATAAGGATAAGTCAATCTTTGAGATTATCGTATTGGAACCATGATACAGTTTCATTGAATCATTCCTCCTCTATTAATACAAACTTGCGATACATCGGAAAGGATTTCATTAAAAGAAAGTGTATGTTCTACATCATAATGCTTTTCCAAGAAAGCAAGTCCACCGTGAAAGTCCAAATAGCTATAAGCCTGTTTATACTTTAAGCCATGCAATTTGGCAAACTCGTCAATCACAAAAACCATCAACTCTATTTTTGCAGCATTCAAAGACATTCCTTTCATTAGTTCCTCCATATTGCTTGTTAATCTATAAGAACAAAGATAGAAAAAGTTACATTATCCCTTTCTTGTTTTAACGACAATTTTACTTTTTCTAAGAATAAGGCGAATTCCATATCTGAACTTAAGGGCCCTTTATGCAAATAGGATTAGAGATAATTTGCGAAAATATATTTTACACTACCTTCAAAGTGTTTTTATAAATAAAGTGTTTTAAGCCGCCCATTGTGAAATGAGCGGCTTTTTAATATCTGCCTTATTGTCATTCAGCTCGTTTCAGTAGTCATATCTCAAAGAACTTGTCTAAAAATTGAAAAGCCTATTGATTTACTCTTCTCATGTTGGAAATTAAATTATAGATTTACAATCTTTCTTTATCCTCTGCCAACAAAAAGTTTCGCAGTGAAATCTGTTTAATTCCCTTGTAATTTCCCCCGCTCTGCATTTCATCCATTGTAACTACATATTTGGGGTAATTGTCTGCTATTTCCAAAAGATTGCCGAATTCTCGCTGAACGGTTGCATCATCGGGAAGCATATACGCTACTTGGATATAGACTTTATGATCGTCTTTGGAAGCAATGAAATCAATTTCCTTATTTCCACTCTTTCCGACATATACTTCATATCCATATCTCAACAAATCAATGCATACAACATTTTCCATTAACTTGTTGATATCTTTTCGGAAATCAAAATGCTGTATGGAATTATGTAATCCCAAATCTTCAAAATAATATTTCTCACCAATCTCAAAGATTTTCATCCCTTGGATTTCAGCTCGTTGAATTTTGTAAATGAAGAAACTATTACACAGTGCCTTTAGATAGTTCAGAATTGTCTGCGTGGGAATGTTGACGTGTTGCGACTTTAAATATTTACTAATATTCTGGGCAGAAAAAAGAGAGCCGGTATTATCTATCAGATAAGCTACGAGATTCTCCAAAAAAGATACATTCCGGATTGATTCACGGGCAACCACATCTTTTAGTAGGATAGTAGAATAAACATTTCTCAAATACTCGAATATAACATTCTTGTCCATTGTTAGATTATGAATGTATGGCATACCTCCGAATGTAAGATAGAGTTTTAAACTTTCGGTGGAATCTTGACATTGATTGAAAGTTAAGAATTCCCCGTAGCTAAGTGAATGAATGGGAAATTCTATATATCTTCCTGCCAATTGAGTAGCAAGTTCACTGGACAGCATTTTAGCATTGCTTCCGGTACAATAGATGTCGCATTTATTTTCGTTCAATAAACTCCGCAGACACAATTGGAATTCTTCAATCTCTTGGATTTCATCTACAAAAAGATAGTTATGATTATGCCCAGTAACCTTCTTTAAAACATATTGATAAAGATCCATGTAGTTCCTAATTTCCGTGAAGGCAAGTTGCTCTTTATCTACAAAAATGATATTGGCTTCCGGTATGTTTTTCTTTATGATATCTGATATCTGCAAAAGAATGTAGCTTTTACCTATCCTACGTTGGCCAGTTATTACTTTTATTATACTTTTATCAATAAACGGTTCAATTCTCCTTATGTATAAAGGGCGGGAGATATAATTTTTCATATTCAAACACGATTTAGTTTATGCGCAAAGATATAAAACCCTTCAATTATAATTAAATTTTTCCGTATATATTATATATTCATCGATTATAAATAACATATGTAAACCAAATATTTCTCAACAAAAAATATTTTGGAACTTTCATGGATAAAATCTATCTTTCAAGATAAATTCCTCTATATAATCTATCGTTATTCTTGAATAAAAAACATTTATTGGGTTAATTAGTACATCACCAATTAAAAGAGTAGAATGAAATGTTACAATAACGCGCTCATTATCAGCTTTTAATTATTCAAAACGGTATAAAATGGGTACTTCGAGCCACTTACCTCCCTTTGCCGTATACCTTTATAGATAATATACAATAGAATAAACTCTGTTCTATAGTAAACGTAAACAATTGTTTTTTAACAATATACACTTATTGTAGTTCCGCGAAAACTCTGGTAATCTCGTTTGTTGGTATGCAGACGCAGGAGGTGGCGATCAAACCTCATGTAAAGGTAATTTTGAAATCCGATTCTGAGCTACTTGAAGAGGTTGTGGTTACCGGTTACGGTACATTTAAAAAAGCATCATTTACTGGAGCTGCTTCTACTGTAAACACTTCCACCTTGGAAGATGTACCGGTTCTTTCTGTTGCCGACAAACTTTCTGGTAATGTCGCTGGTGTTACTTTTGGCTCAAGTTCAAGTAATCCTGGTTCTGTAAGCAGTATCCGTGTACGTGGTATGGGTTCCATCAATGCCGGAAACAATCCGCTTTATGTTATTGACGGAACACCGGTCACAAGTGGAGACTTATCCGAGTTCACTTATAGTGATGCAGGAACTGATATTTTGTCTTCACTCAATACCAATGACATCGAGTCTATCACAGTTATCAAAGATGCGGCGGCTGCCTCTCTTTACGGCTCGCGTGCTGCCAACGGTGTTGTGGTCATTACGACGAAAAGCGGAAAACAAGGCAAAACAAATGTAAGTTTCCGCTCTGACTGGGGTTTCTCCAACATGGCGATAGATTATCGTCCTATGCTCGACGGTGACTCGCGCCGTGAACTCTTATGGACCGGTCTCAAGAATTATGGGTTATACACCGGAAACATGTCTGACGCAGATGCCGCAACTTTTGCAGACCAAAACATCGAGGATTTTGCTTCAAAACCCTCGACCGGATGGACGGATTGGAAAGACCTGCTTTTCCGTAACGGTTCTCATCAGAACTACCAGCTGAGCGTATCTGGCGGTAACGACCGTACCAAGTTCTACACCTCAGCAGCTTATACCAATCAGGAAGGTATCATTTACAAACAAGGTCTAGAACGTTTCACTGGTAATGCAAACCTCACTCATAAGTTTGGAGACTTTGAAGTTCAGGTTACAAGCCAATTCTCAAAAGTAAGACAAAACAAAACCAATGAAGCTACCTCCTATGATGGACCTGTGGCCAATTACGCATTCTTCCAAAATCCCTCATCAACTCCTTATAATGAAGACGGCACATTAAACAATGGTTGCGGTGTATTTGGAGTCAACCCTCTGTATGAAAGAGAACACAGTTCCGACGTTTATACCCTGATGAAGGCATTCAATACAATCAAGTTGACTTATAATATTTGGGATAAGTTGAATTTAAGTGAAAAGATTGCTTATGATTACGCACAAGGTACCAATGATGTTCTTTGGGATCGACACTCAAACAACGGTGCCCCAGGCGGTGTTATGCAGCGTATTGTCAATCGTAATGACCAGTTGAATACACAAACTCAACTTTCTTACATCAACTCTTTCGGTCTGCATAATATTGATGCCCTGCTTGGTTTTGAAACACAAGATACGGAATATGCTTTCAACTACATGGCAGGCCAAGACTATCCGGGTGATTTGTACGAATTGACAAATGCCGGTTCGACAAGTGCCGAAACCAACAGGCAGAGCTATCGCATGACTTCGTTCCTCGGACGTGCCAATTACAACTATGCAGACAGATATTATCTCGGTTTCAGTTATCGTACCGACGGAAGTTCACGTTTGGCTAGAGAAAACCGGTGGGGAAGTTTCTGGTCAGTTTCCGGGGCATGGAGATTCATAGACGAAAGTTTCCTGAATCCCGTCAAAAGTGTATTGACAGATGGAAAGCTACGTGTGTCATACGGTGTAAACGGAACTCAACCATCAGATTATTATGCTTATATGAATCTCTATAAATATGGAATCATATACAATGGACAGTCAGGAATGTCAATCGTCGGAATTGCAAATCCGGACTTGAAATGGGAAAAGAACAAAACATGGAATATCGGTCTCGACCTTTCATTCATTGACCGTATCTCTGTAACATTCGACTACTATCAACGTAAAACCAGTGACCTTATATACGACCTTCCCGTATCACAAGTTGGCGGATATTATGATAGCAGCTATGGGTATACCACTCCGCAAAACATCGGTTCACTGAAGAACTCCGGTTTTGAGTTGACCATTACATCAACCAATTTCAGAAACAAGGATTTCACGTGGACCACTTCTCTGAACATGGCACATAACAGCAACAAACTGACCCAATTAGATGGCCAGCAGAATGAAATCGTATCAGGACCACTGATTCACCGTGTAGGCGAGCCTTACTATTCATACTACGTTTATGAATACGCCGGAGTCGACGCTGAGACCGGTAAAGAAATGTTCTACCTGAATGACGGAACAGAGAATGCCCGCAAAACAACTACAAATATCTCTGAAGCCAACAAAACTATTGTAGGCAAGCATCAGGCTAGTATAGAAGGCGGTCTTACCAACAACCTCAAATGGAAGTTTATAGACTTAGGCTTCACTTTCACTTATTCATTGGGTGGTGATGCTTTTGACTACTCCACTTGGCAGCACTCCAATGGCGGTTCATATTTATATAGTGGTGCCGTACCAACATACTATGACATCTCAAAGATGTGGACCATACCGGGCGATACAAATGCCACATTGCCTAAATTTGAATATGGAAGCGCAGCTTCACTGTCTTCACGCTGGCTGATGCCTACTGATTATCTACGTCTGAAGAACCTCACATTAGGTGTAAGCATTCCGCAAAACTACATCAGCAAGCTTGGACTTAGCAAGGCCAGAATCTACTTCTCTGGTTCCAACCTGCTTACATGGAAGTCCAAAGACCTATTTGTAGATCCGGAAATGCGTGTAGACGGACTATGCACATTTGAGACTCCGGCATTGAGAACATATACATTCGGAATAGAATTGAATTTCTAACTAATAAAGATACGAAAATGAAAATATTAAAAACATTATACACAGCAACGCTTTGCGCAGCTATGGCAGTCAGCACTTCATCATGCCTCAACAGTTGGCTGGATCAGTCACCCGCAGACGGAATAGATGCTGAAACCGCAATCAAGAACAGCGATGATCTGGCCAATGTGCGGACGGGACTTTATGCTGCCGTTAAAGGTAACAGTAGCCTGATTAATTATTATGGACGCCTCATGTTCGTATACGGTGACATGAGAGGGGAAGATATCCAATATGAATATAACGGTGGAAGTGGAAGAGCAAACTTCTACTACTATATGGAATATACAACTGCCGACAATTTCACCACCTCAACAGCCGTATGGCAGATGCCTTATGTAGTCATTGCACGCGCCAACCGTCTGATTCAGGCAGCAGAAAGTGGCAACCTGACCGACGCGGCAGAGGCAAAAGCCACTATTGACCAATATGATGCAGAAGCAAAAGTTCTGCGCGCCATGGCACTGTTTGACCTTACACGTATCTACGGTAAACCTTATACGGTAGATCAAGGCAGCTCACTCGGTGTGCCCATCGCTACCTCTCCACTGGAATCGACAGAAAAGCCAAGCCGCAGCACAGTAGCTCAATGTTATGAGGCTATTGAGAAGGATTTGACAGATGCAATCAATTCAAATGCACTGCCCAAAACCAATGAAGTGGGCTATGTCAACCTTTGGGCTGCCAAAGCCTTGCAGGTACGTGTATATATGACAAAAGGCGAATGGAGCAAGGCTTTATCCGTAGCTGAAGACATCATATCAAACTCGTCTTACAAACTCTGGGAACCGTCCGAATATGTTGCTGCATGGAGCAAAAGTGATGCCAATCATTCAAAAGAAATCATGTTCGAGATTTCCATCAACAACAATACTGACTGGACAGACCGTGAAGGTATTGCCTACTTATATGCAGACAAGGCTGGCGCTTCTCCCGGATATGGAGATGTAATTGTCACAAAAGACTTCTCTGACATGCTTACATCCGACCCGGCAGACATCCGTAACGACATATTACTGGCAGCGGCAGCAGGAGGATTTGACAAACGCAAAGTTTACATCAACAAAATGCCTGCTGTAAACGGAGATGTACGTTACTCCAATGTCCCGTTGCTGCGCTTGTCAGAAGTTTACTTGTCAGCAGCAGAAGCAGCTTTTCAAGCCGGAGACAAGAACAAGGCTGCCAACCTGCTGAACGATATCATATCCAACCGCACAACGGATGAAAGCAAACAAGTAACCAGCGGAAACATCACATTAGACCGCATCTACATTGAGCGCCGCAAGGAACTTGTAGGTGAAGGACAGCGCTACTTCGATGTTATGCGCCGAGGTGAAACCATTACACGCTACACGGACGTTAATGACAGAGGATGGCATGACGTATTGAGCGAAGAAGCACGTACATTCAACCGCGACTCCAAGAAAGCGCTCCCGTTAATTCCCGTTGGTGAAATCAATGCCAATCCGAACATAGAACAAAATCCAGGCTATTAATCAATAGTAGCCTAAAGAACTTGGGAATTCTCCCAATGTGTTTTTATAAATAAAGTGTTTAGAGGAGGTGTGCCAGTGATGGTATGCCTCCTTCTTTCAATATATCCACCAATATCGGTTTCACTCCGCTGACAAAACACTCAACGGCAATAACCATCAGGATAAGTCCCATCAGACGCATCATCACATTGTTTCCCGTCTCACCCAGGATTGTGACCAACCGCGTGGAAGCACGCAATATAAAAAAGGTAATCAGATAAATAAAGGCAATCATTCCTATAAGAACTCCTTTCATCTGAATGGTATGGGCATCCTGCATCAGTACAATGGCATTGGCTATAGCACCAGGACCACAAAGCATCGGAATTCCAAGAGGAGTAATGGAAATATCGTCGGCATAAGTCTTGATTTCCTCATCTTTCAGTTTCATTGGGGTATAACGGGCTTGCAGCATATCGAAGCCAATCTTAAAGATAATAACTCCACCGGCAATACGGAAACCATTGGTAGAGATACCGAAGAACTTAAAGAGAAACTGCCCTGCAAACGTAAAAACCATAATCGTAATAAAGGCAACCAGAGTGGCGCGCGATACTACCGACTGCCGTTCACGGTCTGTCATTCCATGCGTCATGGTCAAAAACACCGGCATGGTGCCGAGAGGATTTGTCAACGTAAAGAAGGAGGTAAAACAAAGTAGAGTGAAAGGTAAGATTGTGTCCATAGCTGTATAATATACGTTTCTGCAGACAAAAGTACAACTAAAAATTTCAATGTCACAGAATCTGCATCAATTCTTTCAGATTACTGATATGATAAGTCGGCAAAAAAGGCAGTTCTTCCTTTCCGGTTACATTATAAAACACTTGGTGCATACCCACTCCTTTGGCTCCTGCCACATCATTCTCCCAACTATCGCCTATCATCAAAGAATCACGCACCTCGGATTGTGTGGCAGAAAGGGCAAAATGAAAAATTTCGGGCCAGGGCTTCAAGATACCGATATCATCAGAGAGAACAATCTTCTTAAAAAAGTGGTCAATGCCTGCCGAACGCATCTTATGACATTGCAGCTCCTGGAAGCCGTTGGAAAGGATATAGAGGTTATATTTCCCTGTCAAATATTCCAGTACCTCATACGCATGCGGCATCAGCCGACTTTTTGTGGGAATTACCGAGAAGAAATCATCAGAAAAAGCCTCGGCCAAAGCAACATCCCCCGCCCCTACTGCCTCCAGAGGATATAGAAAACGCTGGCGGTTCAACTCTTCCTTACTGACCTGGCCTCTGCCGTATTCTTCCCACAGCTCTACATTACGATGCTGATAAAGAGTATAGAAATGCTGGAAAGAGCGGAAGAAACGGTCATAATCATACTTATGATACATCTCTTCAAATGTATCGCGTGCATTAAGGGAAAATGCCCAAAGCGTGTCGTCCAGGTCAAAAAACAGGTTCTTATATTGGGATGCCATAATTTAAAGGAGAGGGATATATAGAAATAGACGCAGATTATCAATTCCAATAACCTGCGTCCGTTCTGTATCAGTCTATAACAGTGTTATTTTACTTGGATTACCAGATACTTGGACACACTCCAGAAGTCTTTCGGATTTGTAATCTTCAAAGTCAGCTGTCCTTTATCATCTTTCTCCAACACATAAGAGCCAGCAGGATGAGTAGTCAAGATATCAGCATCTTTAGAGTATAGTTTAATCTCTTTTGTCGTACGGATATCCACTTGTGTAAAGTAATCCTTATTGATATCAGAATCCTTCAGCACCTGACCTTTTTTGAAAAGTCCGGTGTTTGTCAATATCTTCTGATTTTTCAACTCCTTCTTTGTACCAAACACAAACCAAGCTGTATTAAGTGCCTTATCTTGCTCGGCAACGGTTTGAGCCTTCGCCTCATTTTCGGCAGTCAATTCCTCCTTCTCAGTAGACAAACCGGTCACAGCAGCATCCAGTTCCTGAATACGGATATTCTTGGAAGCCAGTTCAGCCTGCAATTCCTCAATACGCTGGGTCTTTGCCACCAACTCCTGAGTCAGAGATTCTACGGCTCTCTTTAACTGGGCAGAGTTATTCTTACTGTTCTTCAACATGGACTGCAGTTTGGCAATCTGCTCCTTATTCTCTTCCATCTGTTTACGGATAAACTCAATGTCCGACGCAATCTGCTGCTTGGCATTCAAAGAGCCTTCTGCCACGGCGCCACGTTGCAAATCTACACGGCTCTCCGCTGCATTAATCTGGCGGAATCCTTCTGAAATATCATTGAAAGTGCCCATCATCTCGTCCAATTCAGCATTACGCTGAGTCAGTTCCATCAATAAAGAATCATTTTCAGCTTTCAACTGATTCTTATTGCCACCAGAGAAGCTGTCACACGAAGCCATTACAGCCGCGCATACAATTAAAACTGCTAACTTTTTCATACGCTTTCGTTTTACGTTTGGTTAATGAAGTTATTTAATCGTCTATTCCTGCTACTACAATCACAATTTCACCACGCGGTTCGTTCACCGTGAAATGTTCTATTAATTCTGTAAGCGTTCCACGCACCGTTTCTTCGTGCACCTTTGAAATTTCCCGCGAAACAGATGCCTGACGTTCGGCACCGAAATGTTCGGTAAACTGCGTCAAAGCTTTTACCAATCTGTGGGGAGACTCATAGAACACCATGGTACGACGCTCCTCGGCCAATGCCTTCAGGCGGGTCATCCTTCCTTTCTTCTGTGGAAGGAAACCTTCAAAACAGAACTTCTCATTCGGCAATCCGGAAGCCACCAATGCCGGCACAAAAGCTGTCGCTCCCGGCAGGCATTGCACTTCGATACCATTACGCACACACTCTCTGACCACCAGAAAGCCTGGGTCGGATATACCCGGCGTACCTGCATCCGAAATCAAAGCTACAGTTTCTCCCCCCTTTATTCTATTAACAACACTTTCAACCGTTTTATGTTCATTAAATTTATGGTGAGATTGCATCACATTCTTTATTTCAAAGTGTTTCAGCAATATGCCGGAGGTACGTGTATCCTCGGCAAGTATCAAATCCACTTCCTTCAGAATCCGGATAGCACGGAATGTCATGTCTTCCAAATTTCCTACCGGAGTAGGCACTACATAAAGTTTTCCCATACTTATCGGTTGTTTAGCTGAAATATTTTTTGAGGAGTTCCATAAAATCGACGGCGGCTTCATTTTCTTCATCCGGGTGCACTTCCGAAGCAAAAATATCCATAGCCTTGTCCAAAGAAGGAGCCTCACCCAAACGGCGTACCACTTCATTCATCCGTGCAGTATCGCCTGCGAACAGTTCGCGGACAAAACGGAACGAATCGTTCAGGCTGATAGCATGCCGCAAGTCCTTGGAAGGCTTGATGCGTTCCGCCAAAATAGGAGACACCGAAGTTGCAACAGTCTGGAGCACTTCAGCCGTATGAACTGTTGCCGGTTCCTCACATACCATCTTCATTGTATCAGGGACTACCGGTTCAACCGGAGAAGCCGATTCGGCCAAAGGAGCAGTAACAGCAGGGAGTTCCTCTAAGGGTGG
Source organism: Bacteroides muris (ex Fokt et al. 2023) (assembly GCF_024704895.1). NCBI lineage: Bacteria > Pseudomonadati > Bacteroidota > Bacteroidia > Bacteroidales > Bacteroidaceae > Bacteroides > Bacteroides muris (ex Fokt et al. 2023). The sequence continues at coordinate 10,978 of NZ_JAMZEE010000053.1, forward strand.
CACAACAACCGTTGGCGCCTCCTCAAGCAGTTCTTGCAACGCCTCCAAGCGTGCCTTCATCTGCTGGATATTCCGTCTTGCCACAATCCTCAATGTCGGATTGGCATCACTTGAAATGGCCTGCATCAAACATTTCAATTCCTGAATATCTAATTCTATGTCGTTTAATAGGGTTTGCATATCCTTTACACAGTCCGTGTTAACGCTACAAATGTAGAAATAAATAATGAAAAAATATCGGAAAGCAAACAAAAGTGTTACTTTTGTGCTTAAATATAACACTTGAAAACATGGTATTATTTTCAGAAGATCATATACAGGAAACCAAACGCAGGGGAAGAATTGAGGTCATTTGCGGTTCCATGTTCTCCGGCAAAACCGAAGAGCTGATAAGGAGACTGAAACGGGCAAAATTTGCCAAACAACGCGTAGAGATATTCAAGCCTGCCATAGACACCCGTTATTCCGAAGCTGATGTCGTATCGCATGACAGTCATTCCATAGCCTCCACTCCCATCGACTCGTCTGCCAGCATTCTGCTCTTCACTTCAGAGATAGATGTAGTGGGCATTGACGAAGCCCAGTTCTTTGACAGCGGTCTGATTGATGTATGCAACCAGCTTGCCAACAATGGTATACGCGTCATTATAGCCGGACTGGACATGGACTTCCGCGGTATTCCATTCGGACCTATGCCGGGACTGTGTGCCATTGCAGACGAAGTTTCCAAAGTACATGCCATCTGTGTGAAATGCGGTCAACTCGCCTCGTTCTCCCACCGTACCGTCAAGAACGACAAACAAGTACTGCTGGGAGAAACCGAAGAGTATGAACCCCTATGCCGGGAGTGCTATCAGCAAGCCATCCAAGCTGACCAAAAGGAAAACGGTCATTAACGAATACAAAAAAAACGGAGCATTATGGAACGCAAAAAGATTACATTCGACAGTTTTATTCGCGGTGTCATACTCGGTGTCGTCATTATCGGCATCCTTATGCTCTTCAAGCGTCTAAGCGGCGTATTGCTGCCATTCTTCATCGCATGGCTCATTTCCTATCTGATATACCCCTTGGTCACCTTTTTCCAGTACGGATTAAGGCTCAAGAACCGGGTCATATCCATCTTCTGCGCCTTGTTCAGTATTCTGATTGTAGGAGGAACCGCATTCTATCTGCTTGTGCCTCCCATGATGAACGAATTCGTCAGGGTAAAAGATTTGGTAATAGACTACTTTTCCAACGGAACCCACGACGGCAATGTGCCCAGAACACTCTCCGAATTCCTTCGTGAGAACATAGACACCCAGTTCGTCACCCAATTGTTCAAGGAAGAGAATATGCTGAACGCCATCAAGGAAACCGTTCCCCGGCTCTGGTCCTTGCTGTCAGAATCCGTCAATCTACTGTTCAGCTTCTTTACTTTCTTTCTCATTCTTCTCTATATAATCTTCATATTACTGGATTACGAAAGCATTGCCGAAGGATGGACCCACCTGGTACCGCAAAAATACCGGCCTTTCGTAGTCAGTGTGATGAACGATGTAAAAGACGGCATGAACAGATACTTCCGCGGACAAGCGTTCGTGGCATTGTGTGTCGGTATTCTGTTCAGTATAGGTTTTCTGATTATTGATTTCCCACTGGCCATTGGGCTCGGCCTGTTCATCGGTGCTTTAAACTTAGTACCTTATTTGCAGATTATCGGCTTTATACCTACCATCGTGCTGGCCATACTGAAAGCAGCGGATACGGGAGGAAACTTCTGGATTATCATCGCATCGGCCCTTGCGGTATTCATAATAGTACAAGTCATTCAAGACGGATTCATCGTACCGCGTGTCATGGGGAAGATTACGGGCCTGAACCCTGCCATCATCCTACTTTCTTTATCAATCTGGAGTTCATTGATGGGAATGCTGGGCATGATTATAGCACTCCCACTTACCACCCTTATGCTCTCCTACTATCAACGTTTCATCATAAACAGAGAAAAAATTCGCAAGTTTGAACAAGCTGATAATCAACAAGAAAAATAAAAATAAAAGTCGTCATCAAAACTTTTTTCTTTAATACATTTGTTTCTTTAAACAAAAGTAGCTATCTTTGCACCCGCTTAACAGCAATAAGGTCTGAATCGCTAGCTCAGCAGGTAGAGCACAACACTTTTAATGTTGGGGTCTTGGGTTCGAGCCCCAAGCGGTTCACCAAAAAAAGCAATTATCTGAAATAGATAATTGCTTTTTTCTTTTAAAGGTATCTGCTACGTAATGAGTTGGTTGGAAAGTTTATAATCATACCGATGCTTCAGAGCACAATACAGAATCACAATGAAAATGGGGTCAGCTGCAAAACCCGGTTGAATTTATCAGGCTTTCATTACTCAAACATAGGCTTTTAACACACTGATTAAATAATAGTTAGATATGCGCACTATTGTATATCTTCTCATTTTGCGATGACCCCGTAGTAAACCATGTTATCAATACGCTTCTGATAAATCTGGTTATTCTGCAGCAGATACCCCAAGGCCAAACACAAATCCACATCCCTGAACTTCGTCAGTTTCTGTAATTCAAAGATTGTACACCTCTTAAGATTGCACAGAATGGAATATACCATTTTCATATTATTAGTCGCCTTCTCAATATTCTTCATATTATTATCTTATTATTAGTTCCTTTCTTAAAATGATATCCTATATTATCTACTCAAAGATAAGACAAAGACAGAGCAATGACAAACATTGCCCATTCTTTTCATTTCAGATAACATTCTTTGAACTACGTATACCTAAAATCTGCAAAAAATATAGAACTTTATAAATATCAGCACTTTATAGAAAGGAATATTCACATTATACTATATCCGGAAACGATTATGCTGGTATCATCAAGGTACTATTATATAATAGCTCTTCATTTCGTCCACTTTTCTGTCTTTGAACCACACCTTGACAGCCGACCACCCCGCAGGAGTATAAGCACGGAATGTAGCAAGACTGGTTCATTACGCACTTCAGCAAAAGTCCGACTGATTCCAATTATGTATTATTGAAATTCAAAGGACTGATGCCACCATTTGGATTCACAGACAATTTGTACGCAAAAATCCTTAAGAAGAGCATTCTGTTACTCATCTGATGTCTTACACGGAGGAGATGAAAACTATAACCCCTTCGTTATCACTGGCAATCCGAAACCTCCTTTCTGCAAAGTCAGGACTTTCGGTTTGCCTTTTCGTGCTTTATTGTATGTGGCTGTGGAAACATGCAAAGTCTCTATCGCTCCATTCTCGAAAGCTACCTTTAAGAAATATTCTTTACGCACTCCAGCCGACACATAACGGTGCCTGCCTACTTTACGTTTCTTTTCCTGTTCTTTTATCAGCTTTTCAAGTACGGTAACCGTCACCTCTTGAGTAGAAGCAGGAGCCGCCATCTGATAATTCCCCACAAGAAAAAGCGAATACCCGATGAGGCCCACACAAACCACATGACACAACATATTCATGCCCATGCCCTCCACTGTCGTCAACCATACCCATTTCTTAGATAGAGGAAGTGTAACGACTGCTACTACAATCCCCACCCCTACAGGTATCCATAAGGCAGCCAAAGTTTTCTCATAGATATAACATCCAAGACCAGTCAATACAATAACCAGTATCAGCATCAAACAGCGGAGTATTTTTACAAGCAGTGCTTTCATTATCCCATCTATATTTTTTGCAAAAATACAAAGAAATTTTGTTCAAACGAAGACCGGGGATGCGTCAAAACACCAAAAATATGAAAATCACCCCTGTCACAGATATCTGTAGCAAGGGTGATTTTGTTAAAAAGAGGGTTTTGACACACCCTCAGCACATGATACACCTGCACTAACAAAAACAAGGACTTGCCCGTTAATCACACCTTCGGACAGTCCGTATTTCCAGGCTCCAGTTCATGCAAAATCCAAAATACGTAATATTTAATCCCGTGGTTTTCAACATCTTTACACAATGCCGCTAGTATTGATGCGGAATATGTGTGTAGTGCATTTCTCCGGAAATAACCCAGACAGCCTCTTCGTCATAAACAAATTGTCCATCTTTGATTTCAATACGGTATTTGTTGCCGGATTGTGCAATAAAGATGAAAAACATGCTAAGCAACAAGAATAAAAATGCGTATTTCTTCATAACTTGTTTGAATTGGATGAAAATAAAAGTCGGCATATACCAACGGCTTGTCTATCTCGAATAGCGAATCATTATTTGAATAAAAATTCACTTTGGTTTCTTTTTACTTGTTAAGAAAAGCGTTCAGTCTTTTAATATCCTCACCCAAAGTGGCGGCATTAATCTTTTTGTAAGCAAAAGGCTTTAACAACTTTTCAATGCTCTTGGCATAACGGGGATTTTGCTTCAGCACTTGTATCTTCTCAAACATCTGTATCCCCTCCACCATTTTTTCGAAACGAACAGATGATTGGTTGTCAGGATACACGATGTAGGTATCGCCTGCCGCCCATGTGTGAAAACGAGTATCGACTTCTGGTGATTCCACCCAGCTGTTGTATGCCCAGCGGAGGTAGCCGTCCAGTCCACGTTCGGCGGCTATCGGACCATAAGCGGATGCCTCTACCGGTTGTGAGAAAGTAAAGGTATTAGGCCATGATTCCGTGCAACAGGTGTAAAAAGTCGTTATCTTTCCTTGTTGGCGACGTGCGTCCACCACTCCGTCGGGATATTGGGTGTCGTAGGCAATGCAGAGGTCGAACAGTTCTCCTTCAAGTTCAGCGTGATAGTTTCCGGCAAGTGATATTTTGTAGTTCGGATCAGCCTTACGGATGACTCTCAAAGCTGCCTCCATACTCTCTTTGGGACGTTCGTCCATAGCAATGATAGTATGTCCGAACCAGCCTTTCGCTTTCAGATGAGTAGCAAAAGCTGACAATTTGTTCACCCAATAGTCATCGAACTCGGGCTTGTTGACATTCATCTTCTTGTCTACTATGGAGTTGGTTGCCTGGTCGTAATAGCGGAAAGAGAGTTTCCAGGGAATGACGGAATAACAGTAGATGTAAGGACCTACGCCACACTGTTGCATGAATTCCACCCAACGGTCGAATACCGTGAAGTCGTACATCCACGTACCGTCTGCCTTCTTTATTTCGGTAATCATGTTCTCAAAATAGTCGTAAGTCTGTCCGTTCCATGGTTTATGGGTAATGGAAGCGGTGATGCCGCGCTGACCAGCACGTGCCAGCCGTTGCATAAGCGGACGCATGGCTTCGAAGTGTTCTCGGCTCCACAAAGGCACGTTTGCCACACGCGCCACCGCAAAGGGATTTTGCCACAAATCCAGATGGAATTTGCACTCTTCAGGCAGTGCCATTGTGCGGTCAATCACCCGGATTGTAAACGGCAGCACGCCGCATTCCTTGCCTTCGCATTCCACTCTTATCCGACCTTTGTAAATACCGGAAACTGCATCACGTGGCACGTCAAAAGTTATCCACGCCGGACGTACGGTACGCGCTTCATAGCGTAACGTGCGCATAGGCTCTATGCGGTCGGCAACGAGGGCAGAATCAAACAAAGTCTTGTCCGGACGATAACCGCAACCGCCGCCATTCTTGTTCAGTTCGTCGGTCATCACATAGCGCACGAATCCGGTGGTTTGTTCATCCGTCCAGCGACATCCTTCCTGCTCTTCCACTTCAAAACGCAGGTTGCCTTCTTCTTCTCCTGACCATACCAGGAACTTGGCATGCAGGCGTTCGCCACGCCAGGCGGTCAGGATCAGGTACTTTGAGAGTTTACTGCTTATGGGACAAATGAATTTGTCGGTTTGCAGATTGGTGTCTCCCCAGGCGGCCTGTAGGTTCTTAGAGGTTTTGTTCCATGCCGGGTCATTGGCATGAGGAACACTTGGTTCGGTCACATCCTGTGCCATTACATTACCTGCCAAAAGCGAAAGGAAGAGGCAGGTACAAAAAGAAAGAAAATGCTTTTTCATTGGATATAATTATTTTTAAAGTAAATATTGCATGTCGGGTAAACGGCAGGTCAGTCGCCTATCCGTTTCAGTTGGAAGCAGTCTATATCCGGTGCCCAGCAATAAGGGCTACCCATGCGCACTGTGTTATACCCCGCTTTTAAGTGTACAGGCACCGTAATCGAAGCCACAGAATGTCCTTCCGCCGTCTCACGTAGGCGGTCTATCCGAATAGGTTCTCCATTATTCACCTCAATGAGCAGCCGGCGATACTTGCCGGGAATATAATCCACCGTCAGTTCGTACCATCCGCCTCGCTCACTATATACCTTGTTCCATTCGGCATAGTTCTCGCAGCTGCCTCCTACATAAGCAATCTTCATGCCGCCCGAGGCTTCGGGCATGGGTACATATGCCACCGTCTTGGACGATTTGCCCAAATCATTGAAGCAAGGCAGATAAGCCCATTCGGCTTCGTAAAGCGAAGGCTCTATTCTCCTTTCACCCTCCAGGCGCAGCATCAGTACACCGTGGGGAGGCACCTCTTTGCAAAGCACCCCTTGTATGGACGGCAATTGCCTCTGCCGCACCACGTCGCGCACCTTGACCGTGCCTGCCAGTTCAAGCACTTCCAAAGGAACATGAAAACCGCATACCGTGTCCGAAGGGTTGTATAAGGCCACGGCACGTATCCGTCCACGTAATTGTTCCACGTCCTTCACCAGCACATATCCCTCGCCCTGGCGCAAGGCCACGTATGCCTGCAAACCCAGCCAATCTTGGTTCAGAGCTATAAGTTCTTTGTTCTTCAACAACCGGAGTGAAGCTTCGGAAATGGTGGTGAGGTCGCAGCCTATCAGCAGTGGCGAACTCATGATGCACCACATCCCGAAATGCGTCTCTTCTTCTACGGGAGTCAGCCCCCGTCCTATCTCAAGCATGTCCATATCATTGTAGTGCCCGCCGCCGGCGTATGCCGACAGATAGAGGTTCTTCCGGATGATGGATTTTACTGATGCCCACTCCGGCCGGATGTCAGGACTGATGCGCCATGAACATGCCAACCGTGCCGCCCACGTACCCGGAAAGGCCCAACGGCAGATATTGACCGAGACGGGACGTTCCGTCACTTCGCGGATAGCACGGCATATCCCAGAATAGCGTCGTTCTTCTTCCAAATCCAGTTCCTGGCCCGCACCGCAATAGTCTATCTTGATGAAATCGAATCCCCAGTCATTAAAATAAAGCCGGGCATCCTGCAGCTCATGTCCATAAAGCCCGGAGCCCACGCCGTGGGTATCGTTATCCCAAATGGAACCACAGGTATTGCTGCCCGCATCCGAATAGATGCCTGCTTTCAACCCGAGCGAATGGATATGCTCTGCCACGCCTTTCATCCCATGCGGAAAGCGCACGGGATGGGTAACCATCTGTCCGGTGGAATCGCGGTGACCGAAAAAGCCGTCGTCTATATTGATATAAGTATAGCCGGCTTCCTTCAATCCGGTCTGTACCAAGGCATCTGCCTGTTTTTTTATCAACTCGTCACTGATATTCACCCGATAGGTGTTCCAGGAACTCCACCCCATCAGGGGACGAATCACTTCACCGCCTGTCGGCTGTGCGAGGGAGAAAGCAGGGAAATATCCCAGTAAAAGAAAGAGTAACGCAAATTTCATGATATTATTTATTTTCCACACTCACTTCCGTCAGTACATTGATGCCGTAGCGGCCTCCTTCAGCCACAGTCCACGTCGTATTCCCGTTAGCACAACGGATGGCATAACGGGCAGAACACAGCGATATATGTACTGTTATATATCCTTTTTATTGTCATAATCATTTTTCAGGTTTTAGATACCATATCCTGCAATGAATTTCCAAAGATAAGAGAAAAAATGTTGTAAGAAAAATCAGATACGGTTTATTTGTGTATTTATGAATATAGATGAAGTCCGGTATGTATCACACACGCCGGACTCCTACTAAGAAAAATACAAATATGATAATTATTTGTTTTTAGAATTTACATCATCAGAATCCCGGGTTCTGCACAATCTTACCTTGTCAGTCCGTCGCGGATGGCAGCCACCGGAATGGGCAGAAGCTCATATACGTACTTGCCACCTTCCATACGCTTCACGTTTTCGATAGAATGACCTGCATATTCGTTCTTCTTGATAGCCATCTCCACATAGCGGCCATGACGAATAAGGTCCTGACGACGTACACCTTCCATGTAAAACTCGTGTCCGCGCTCTTCAAGCAGCTTGTCAAGGTACTTATCTACCGTACCGATTTCATCATCAGTGAAGGCAGGCAGTTTGCCATGCTTGGTACGGATTTCGTTCAGATACTCCTTGGCCATGGCGTTCACGCTATTGTTGTTGCGCACCACTGCCTCGGCATAAAGGGTCTTTACATCCGAGAAGCGGAATACCACTACGTCACACATGCCCTTGTCGCCAATCATGCCGTCGATGGTGTATTTGCCCGGAACCGCACCTACTCTCAACGAACCGTCGGTCTTGTCCAGTTCTTCGCTGTGTTGCTTGCCGCTCGTATCGGTATATTCACCGTAGATGCGTGTCAGACGGTAATCACCCTTTTCAAAAGTGTGATAGTAAGACCATGCCATGCGGTATCCAGGTAGAAGGAAAATTATCCGGGCTAATTTTGTCATACACTTCACTCTCAAGCGCACAGCTCGAGGCTGCCAGCAAGATGGATCCCATCAACAGTTCTGTTATCTTGTTCATAATCGATTAATCTTTTAATTTTTTTTCTTTGTTTTACTTATTCGCTCTTCTGCCTGTCCTTTAGAACGTGATGTTCAGACCAAGGCTGTAAGAGGTCACGTTAGGATAAGAGTAAGTACCCGTATCGGTTTCGGGGTCAAGACCTGTCCAGTTGGTGATAACAAACGGATTGTTGACATCAGCATACACACGCAGGTTGGAGATGCCCCAGTTCTTCTTCACCGGAACGTTGTAACCCAGAGTAATGTTTCCACAACGGATGAAGTAGAGCGACTTCAAGTAATAGTCACCGTTTCCGCGGCTACCTGCCAAGATGCTGGGGTTCTTGGAACCTTGATTCTCGCTGCTGAACGAGTCGAACACATAATGAGAGAGATTCTGTGAGTTCTGGTTGGTGTCAATCCAGTCTTCCCAATAACTGGAAGTCACTTTGCGGCCTGCTTCACCATAGAAATATACATTGAGATCGAAACGTTTGTAGCGCAGGGCGTTGTTGAAACCGTAGATAATCTTGGGAGCGTTGTTTCCGAAAGAAGAGTTTTGAACAACTGTTCCACCGCTATTATCCGCTGCTTTGCGCATACGCCCGCCGCTTTGTAGGCATGGACGATGCCGAGGAGGTGGTACAAGATGTGTTTGCCTGCTTTTGGGAGAAGCGTGAGTCATTGCTCATCAACTCGTCGCTTAATGCGTACCTTTTCCGCATGGTGTACCACCGCGTGCTGAACAAGCTTGCCAAGGACAATGCCATGCACCGCGCCGACGAACGTTTCTGCCAGGACATGAACGACCTGCTTTACGATGAAGAACCTTTCAGCCTTGAAGAGTTGCAGCAACGCATCGAGGCTGCTTTGGCATCCCTGCCGGAAACCTATCGCGAAGCATTCATGCTCTACCGCATGCAGGGCTTGGAGTGCAAGGAGATGGCGGCACGGCTGGGGGTGTCCGACAAGCTGGTGTACTACCGCGTGCAGCAAGCTGTGAAGTTATTGGAGCAGAGCCTGAAAGATTACTTGCCGCTGGCATTGTTGATGCTTTCGATGAATGCAAACCATAGCCATTCTCTGTGACAGAAGGGGATTGATGCGACACTATACATTATATATAATGGTGCTTTGATACTGCAGTTTTTTTTCTATTTTCCAGTCACAGGTAATGCATTTTTTCGCTGTTCCGATTCGCTTAGAGCCTTCAATTTGTTATGATTTTGCACCACCACAAAGCATAAATATAACTATTTGATTATCAGCACATATAAATAGAGCCTATTTCAGTCGTATACTGAACGCAATTCAGTCGTATATTGAAATACATTCAGTATACGACTGAATTACCTTCAGTATACGGATAAAAGGTCACCCTATTGGTTTTGTAAACAATGCAGACTGTCGAAAAAGCCATAAGAAAAAAAGATTCCCGATTTCATTGGCTATGTAATCAACGCTATTAATAAGAAGACCTTAGAAACAAACGCCAAGAAGGTTAGAAAACAAAAAGGCCTAAATAAAAACAAGAAATAATAGGCAACTTATTATAAAATAAGTTATATTTGCTACATAACTTCTAATACACCATTTTATGAAGACTACAAATTTCTTGTGCTATGTGTTATTAACACTTATGGTAAGCTTTTGCACCTCGTGTTCTGATGACGAAAATTCTTATGATGAAACATTAGTTATTGCATCAGAAGTCATTACCACCAATGAGGGTACAGCTTATTGGGTTAAGAAAAACGGAAAAACAAACTGGGAACTAATGCATACTGGCATTTCAAATTTCAATCATGAAACAGGATATGAATATATAGTAAGAGTAATGGTTTACAAAAACAAGAATGCTGGCCCAGACCAATCATCACACAGCTACCATCTCTTACGTATTATTTCAAAAGAAAAGAAAAATTCGGAAGTGCCTCTTTTCACAACGGATGTCAGCTTTTTCAATCAATAGTGAGCAAACTATGAAACCAGAAACGGTTTATATTTTGGAGCGCAACGCAGTTATCTATCTTCAGGAGATATAAAAGGCGTAAAATCTGCATATAGCCCTCCTTTACACAAAAATAACATTGAAAATCAACCAATTAGAATCATGTGGAAACAAAAACCGTCTGACTCATTACAAGCCAGACGGTGAATTAAACTGATTCCTATAATTTAGATTCTTATTTTTCTCAATTTCATAATTCAAATGTTTCCAGCAGTTACTTTACGGTTCCAAAGAGGGAAGCGTAATTCTAAACAGTTCGCTAGGACAATGTTCCCTATAGATAACCTCTTTCATCTGTTTAACAATTTCAGGATAATCGGCAGACACATCATGGTCCTCATGAAGGTCAGTCACCAAATTATATAAGTATGGAACACCTTTCTTTACAAGCATTTTCCAATCGTCCATACGCACACCTATTTGATCTGTTTCATGAAATTCCCAATAAAGAAAGTCATGCTTTTGCTGTTTTTCATCATTGCCCAACATGGTAGGAGCAAAAGAAATCCCATCAAAGCAGTCTCCCTCAGTCTGCTTATTCAGGTATTTTTTAGGGAAACGTTTGTCTCCTATCAATTCACAGAAGGTTGGCATTACATCATAAAATACCAACTGATGGTTGTTTACTGTGCCCGCAGGTACATGCCCCGGCCAGCGTACAATAAATGGTACCCGAATACCTCCTTCGTGACATTGTCGCTTTAACCCACGCAATTTGCCGTCACGTCCGAAAAAAGCAGGATCCGCCCCCCCTTCTTCATGAGGACCATTATCACTGCTAAATATAACAATGGTATTTTCATCCAGTCCCTTCTCTTTCAGTTTGGCCAGGATTTCACCCACATATTTATCCAACCGAGTAATCATACCCGCAAATTCAGCATGGGTATATACCGCAGGGTTATAACGCGATCCCTCATCTCCTCCCCAAGTCTTGTCGGTAAAGAAACGCTGTTTGTACATTCTCAAGATGGAATCATTGGGCTGTGCCAATTCCGCATGAGGTAGTGTATAGGTCAGCAGACCGTAGAAAGGCTGTTCAGGGTTCTGCTGTTCAATCCATTGCAGAGCACGTTGATGAATCAAGTCAGCAGAATATTGCGGTCGTTTCTTATAATCTTCGCCATACATGGGATATTGAATGTTTTCTTCCAAGACCTCTCGCACAACAGCGGTATCTCCCATTGCCTTGCTGTATCTGTTCAAGAAATTAGGATAATAAAGGTGTGCCTGAAATTGACAGATAAAGCCGTAATATTCATCAACACCACGTTTGTCAGGAGTAGAACAGGAGCCTTCATAACCACCTGCCCATTTACCGAACATACCGGTGGTATATCCGTTATTCTTCATGATTTCGGGAAGTATGATATGATCTGGACTGTAAGGTTCTTGCCCTACTACAGAAAAGTCTTTGTTGTTGCCATACATCACGATAGACTGTTCCCGCCAATATTCCTTGTTTCCTCGTACATGTCCGTGTCCAGTATGCTGTCCGGTCATCAGAGATGCCCGTGAAGGTGCACTGACAGGACTTCCAGCATATGCCTGGGTAAAACGCATACCTTCTTGCGCCATTTGATCTAAACAGGGAGTATCAATATTTTTTTGTCCATAACACCCGAGGTCTCCATACCCCATGTCGTCACACAAGATAAAAAGGATATTGGGTTTGTTCTCTTTATTTCTATCGGCAGCAGATATACCATTGCTGCAAAATATGCCCAGCAAGGCCGTGCAGCAGAAAAGGGATTGATTGGGCTTCATAATTCAGTATTAAAAGTATTAATAAACATTTTGTATGTAAAGATAATGATAATTGAGTAAAAGTTGAAGATATCTTGAAAAATAAATGGAGTGTCTCTCAACACTCCATTTATAAAGTTTTCAGTCTAAGTCCTATAGTTTTACCATCCCGGATTATTGGGAAGCAAATTAGGATTCAGTGCAATTTCATTGGTCGGAATCTGATACAGATAGTATTTATCCAACCATCCCTTACCTACTTTGGTAGGGTCATTGTACATATATATGTAACCTTCTTTCTGCTCTTTATCAGTAGTTGCCAAACCTGTTTCAAGATTGATGAAAGTTCCTCCTTCGCCAATTTGTTCCTTGGTAGCCCATTGTCCATAAGCCACTTTATTTATAAACCATTCGGCTTTCTTCCAGCGACGTACATCATAGAAACCAAATCCTTCCCCCATCAGTTCAACCATACGTTCACGGCGGATTTCCCACAAAACCGGATTTACATCCGGATCGCGATTCGGGTCAAAACCGTTATTGATAGCATTCACGTCCATATCTGCAATTTTTGCGAATTGCCTTCTCAACTTGTTGATAGTAATGTCGGCTACCTCGTTATTGAACTCACCTTTTTCATATTTAGCTTCCGCATAGTTCAGCAGTACTTCATCAATCTTAAAAATAGGCATGTCGGCCTCTGCCTTGTTCTCCAACGAGCAATCCCAGACGTTATATAATCTCCATACATAGTTTCCGCTCTTAGCCACACAGAACCCTACACCGCCTTGATTGGTAAAGAAATGGGGAACTGCAGGGAGGATGTTTCCCGACCAGTTCATCATAGGAAACACTTTATGCTTACCAGCCTCACCGTTACCGCCACCATAACCAGTATAGGTAGTAACTCCCAAAATATCCATATACTCACGTTTGCCGTCTACATACTCCCAACTTTTATTAGCATGATTAACCACTTCATAAGGAGGTGCCACGGTTTCCAGAAGACGGCGGTCACGATTACGGAATGTGGAGTACATAGTTTTATCAGTCTTTCCCCATTCGTATTTCTCACTGGTACCAATGGGGTTACCGTCAGAACACAGGTACATATCAACAATATGCTGAGGCATTTCAATGTTGTGAGTGGAAGTACGCTCTACCAAGTGCATGGCATAGTTGTTCACTTCTGACGGCACATATTCTTTGTAGAGGATAATACCTTTCATACCGGCCAGATTGGAAGTCAGCATTTCTCCCCAATTGTCATGCAAATCGGGATATGCTTGCATCAGCTTTTCTGAGTATTTGATACAAGCATCAAAATATTTCTCCTCATCCCCCAAGTTGTGATATCTTCGCCACGTACCCTCAAACAAAGCAAACCGTGAAATCAAAGCCCTCACGACATTGGTATTAATGGTATTGTCGCCATCACCGGCAGATTTAGAAACTGTTTAAAAATTACACAATAATTTTGTTAAGCATGATTTTGCAGAAAGCAAGTTGAACCATAGGCTCTGCA
>NZ_JAMZEE010000054.1:0-24489 GCF_024704895.1 Bacteroides muris (ex Fokt et al. 2023)
ACTTATCAAAGAACTCTTTGGCATAGTGGCAGAAGCCGCTTAGCCGATATGGTGAATTTTTAACGGACTATTATATAGTTGTGTGGTGAAACAAAGTTTTGGTCGTTTGGAGAGTGACAACATTACGTCATGAAATCATTAAATCAATGTATCATCAAATTGTCAGACAACCATTGTTTGATTTTCCTCAATACTCGTTTTGGCAGGTATTCAACAAATCCTTTTGATCAGTATTTGAATTTCTCTATTCTCATATACTCAGATCTTTCATCTTTTGAATCATTGTTTGACTAAATAAGGAAATGATTGAACCTGCATTTCGATAAGTGGCTGCATATTGCGTCGATAGGCAGCCATTGTCCGGTTCAAACCACTGTCCGATACCGTGTTAAGGGCGTAACTTTGCACCCGAACAGTGAGTGATACCCGGATGAAGCGACTTGGAGTTTGAAAGGGGGGGCCCAATCCGACAAACGGAGGATTTTTGTGTCCTCAAAGACACAGCAAGGTATATTTTCAGTTACCCGAATAATTCTAAGTAACTGAAAATCTTTGCACCGCCGTGGGCAGAATTATCCTCCGCAGTCGGATAATTTCGGGAGGTTTTAATCGGAGATTAAACAATGGACAAGCCGTAAAATTAAAAGAATAAGAAGAATGAAAAAGAAGAGCAAGTACGGGAGAAATCCCAAATTGAATCCGAAGACACACTGTGTGATGGTGCGCTTCGACGATGTGGAATGGAACAGATTCCTGACGATGTACGAGGAATCGAACGTATATGCGAAAGCCGTCTTTCTCAAGGCGCATTTCTTCGGGCAGAAGTTCAAGGTGCTGAAAGTGGACAAGACGCTGGTGGACTACTACACCAAACTGTCGGACTTCCACGCCCAATTCCGTGCCATCGGTACGAACTACAATCAAGTCGTTAAAGAGTTGCGCATCCACTTTTCGGAGAAGAAGGCGATGGCGTTGCTCTACAAACTGGAGAAACATACCATCGATCTTGTGAAGTTGAGCAAAGAAATTGTGGAACTTTCAAGGAAGATGTATGCTAGGTGGGAACAACAGAATTGAAGAAAGTAGCCTGATAAATGAACAAAGTTCGTCAAACAACTTCATTGCCGATCATGTCATCATCGGCGGCCGGGGTTTCAATTCAAGGATGAAAACCATCCGAAAGGGATAAAAATGTAAATAAAAATGAAGTAAGTGGAATAATTATCTACATTCTCTTGCTTCATTTTCATTTATTAATCTATAAATTTCATTGTCGTAATAATAACGTTTGCTTATAAATCATAAAAATAGCCGTATTTGCTTGACTGACTAATTTATTTAGACTAATTTTGCATATACCAAATTTCATTTTATGATGGAACAACTTACCAAGCGTGAAGAAGAAGTGATGAATAAGTTTTGGGAGAAGGGCGAAGCTACCGTTAAGGAGATTATTGTCTCTTATCCCGAACCTCGTCCAAGCAGAACCGCCATATCTACATTCGTGAAGTTTCTTGTTGATAAGGGCTTTTTAGACCACAAGCCGGCAGGAAACAACGGATTCATCTATTATCCCATTATAGAAAGAGAGGAGTATTGTGGCAATAATCTGAAAAATGTCGTTCAGCGATATTTCAACAATTCCATTCGTGGAGTGATAAGCACTCTTGTAAGGGACAGGAAAATGTCAGACGATGAAGTCCTGGAGTTGATAAATCAGGTAATCGAAGGCAATCATCGAGAATAGAACTGTATGATAATATGGGTGACATAAAAGTTGTTGGCATTAACGGAAGCGCACGGAAGGATGGCAATACTGCAATCATAATCCGTATGATATTTCAGGAACTGAATAAGGCTGGAATCGAAACCGAGCTTATTCAATTGGCCGATGTAGGTATAGAACCATGCCGTGCTTGCTTTGCCTGCAAGGGCAGAGGCAACTGTGTATTCAGCAAAGACGGATTTGCAGAGGTTTTCGACAAAATGGTTAAAGCTGACGGGATAATTCTCGGCTCACCGGTATATTCAGCCGATGTTTCCTCCCGGATGAAAGCATTGCTGGACAGAGGGGGTGTTGTCGCTGCCGCTAATCCTGGGATTCTGAAACATAAAGTAGGCGCGGCGGTTGCTGCCGTGCGTCGTGCCGGTGGAATGACTGCAATTGACACCATGAATCACTTCTTTTTGAATAAAGAGATGATTGTCATTGGATCTACTTATTGGAATATGGTATATGGGCGAGAAATCGGAGATGTCCTTAAAGATGATGAGGGAATTGCCAATATGCGCAATCTTGGTCAGAACATGACATTGATACTTACTAAATTCCATTTGTATAGAGATAGGCACCCATACAAGAGATAGAAAATGAAAAAAATGCTGTTTATACTACTTTATCTATTCTTTATATCGCCTGCTTTCGCTGGTGGAAACAAGGCGATAGAGAATGCTTTGCACGAGTATATCAAAGGGAAAGATGCCCGTATAGGTGTCGCGGTCATTATCAATGGCAAAGACACCGTATCTGTCAACGGCAATCGGGACTTCCCTATGATGAGCGTAGTCAAATTTCCGCTGGCTCTGACGGTAGCGCACTGGATAAATACTAACGGTATGTCCCTGAACGATACCGTAACATTCAGCGAGAAGGCTATGAAAGAGGATACCTATAGCCCGATGCTCAAAAAGTATGGTAAGAGCCGAAATACCATAACTATAAGAGAACTGCTTGAATGGTCTTTGGTTGAGAGTGACAACAATGCGGCAGACATACTCCTGCATCGCGTCGGTGGAACATCGGGAGTAACATCAATAATGAGGCAAATGGGTATCTCTGATGAGATTGTAATCGGAGCCTCGGAAGAAGATATGCACCGTGATCCATACCTAAGCTATCTTAACCGTACCACACCTTTGGCAATGGCGCAGCTATTTGATAGGTTTTACCACGAATTGAGAAACGCATCACAGTTATATTCTGAAATATCCGTCATGCTTGAACAGTGTCGCACGGGGCTTGACAGGCTTGCTTTCCCCCTTTTGCCTACTAATGCCCTGATAGGACATAAGACAGGTACGGGATTTCCGACACCCGAAGGTCGCATATCCGCAGTAAATGATTGTGGATATGTGAATTTGCCTAATGGTACAAGATATTCTGTTGCCGTGTTTGTTGCTGATTCCAATTACGACATAGCAACGACCTCAGCCATCATTGCTGAGGTCTCTAAGATTGTCTTGGAAGGTTTGATTAAACAAAAATAAGATAAGAATATGGAACATAAATTTTGTCAAAGCTGCGGAATGCCGCTGACTACAGACAACAAAGGTACTAATGCTGATGGCAGTCGCAACGAGGATTACTGTATCTACTGCTATAAGGATGGCAGATTCACACAAGACTTCACTATGGAGCAGATGATTGAACATTGCGCTCAGTTTACCGACGAGATAAACAAGGAGTCAGGACAGACCTTGACACAGGAACAGGCAAAAGACATGATGCGTCAATTCTTTCCACAACTCAAACGCTGGAAAAACCGGACAGCCATGTTTATTGCAATTCTGACATATAAAAAACCGCTTGAAGAAGTTGACCGTTTCCTTCAGGCACATCGTGACTATCTTGCCGAGCACTATGCGGCTGGCGATTTCATCGCATCCGGTCCGCAGACTCCCCGCGTGGGCGGTGTAATATTGATAAAAGCCGAAAGCCGTGCAGTGGTTGATTCTATCATAGAGCAAGATCCGTTCAACATCAACGGAATTGCCGACTACCGGATTGTGGAGTTTACTCCGACAATGTTTGTAGAATCGAGCCTTTCCGACATACTAAAATAAGTATTATACTGATGGTTAATAAAAGAGCTATAATTATTTGGCTGGCAATCACAATCCTTGTGATGTTAGCATTGCCTTTTGCCGTTGCCCGGCTTACGTCTGAATGTTCCGGAATGGCACTGTGCATGATGCTTTTCTTAATTGTGAATCCTATTTATTCTGCGATTCTTGGTTATCGCTGCGGGAGAGACATAAAGAAAATGTGGAATCTTCCATTGGTGTCAGCCGTAGCGTTTCTTGCCGGGACATGGATTTTCTTTGACATACATGAATTATGGTTTGTCGTCTATGCAATAGTATATCTTGCAATAGGTTGGATAGCAATGGCTATCAGCAAGTACTTGAATAGACGTGTTCAGTAGAGTTAACAAGAGTACTAATTAAACCGAGTAAATCATCAAGATGAAACAGAAGAATCTTTTATGTTTGTTTATAGGTTGTGCCATGACAATTGTATCATGTAGCCAATCAGCGAATAATAGCCAAGACTCTGCATTAGCAGGTGGTGACAAACCCCCATTTGAATATACTGATGCTGACAGGACGTTTGGTGTTGTACTTGAAATTTCAAGCGACAGCCTGATAACTTGCAACAATAATTTCTCTGGGCAGGACAGTGACCCTTTGATATTAGATACAAGTAATCCCGCTTTCACGGATTTTCTATCCAATTGGTTTGCATCAATGGATTCCGTTCAGATAAACCGACTCAAAAACTGCTCTGAACTTCACATATCAGTAGGAGATGGCGTTACGGACGCAACTATCGAAAAGGTTAAACGTAGCGTCATGAAATGTGGAATCAAGGGGATGTCAATATCTAATTTCTGACGGAATCATATTACAATGCCTATATATCAATCGAGAGCGGCAAACTGACCGCTGAACATAAAAACCGTTAATTGAAAATGAGCAACGATACACGAGACATCTTTTCCGGACTTAAAGCCCGCAAGCCACAATATGTGTTGGGCACAAAGAACGGGGATATACGCACATCAAACGTGACCGAGGAAAAGATCCTTGATGCTATAGACGACATTGAGGATAACGGATGCGTATACCTTGAAAAATGCGTGCCGGTGGTGTTAGTCAGCGATGCAAAGGCATACTCAATTGATTACTTTAAGGATAGCAGTATAGCGGTATGTTTTATGGTCAACGGGTATATGCTGCGAATGTGGCGGTCGGACGTTGATTGCGACATGGCCGCCGATATCATGTGTGACTTCTTCCGCACCGCATCGCTTCCTGATATGACCGGCTGGCACTGTCAGAAAATCCATCCCGAGCAAGAAAAGGCAGAGACGAAACTATGTGTTGACGGCGAGGATTTCCGATATTTCGGAAGTCAGGATGTGGTTATCGCATTGGATAACATCATAGAGGGGAAATCACAATGGATGCTATATGATTTCACTAATGGTGATGGGGGATATGTAAACATCCGCAGATATGACAAAGATACAGCTCTGGCTACCGGATACAAAGTTGAATATGTAAGGTGGTCGGAGCCGTTGCCTATTGGTTACAGAGGTGTTATTTTTGATGTCGGACTCCTGCGGAGCTGGCTTTGGAGTTTGATTGATGACGAAAGGTTGCCAGACCCTATGGATGAATGCGAGCAGTTTGATGTCAACAACTACTTCGAGAGACTGGTATTTAGATTTTTAGACGAAGATAAGAAATGAAAGGCAAATATAGCAAGCAGGTGAAAACGGCAGTCAAGCTGATTTGGTCAAGTTTTGACCGCGATGAAATACGCCGCGGTTACGCGATGCTTATGCAGGCGGCGCAACAGGGCGATGCAGATGCGCTGGCATTCATAGCCCGCTGCTTCATGGGTGAGGAGTATGTGTGGCCACAAGCAGGCTTCAAAGCTGACGATGAAAACGCATCGAAGCTGATGCAGAAGAGCGCGATGATGGGCAGTGCCACGGGCGTTCTTTGTGCTGCGCGGAGCGCAAACCTCACCCCTTCGGTGGAACGTGCAATGCCGTTCGCCTCGTTTAAGGAAGCGTTTGAGGAGATTCTCGGCCAGGCAGAACGTGGCGACGCCTTCTGTTGCTACATGGTCGGCAATGTGTATTATTGGGGCGACTATCTGCGCGTCGAGCCTGACTATGCCAAGCAATTCAAAGATGAAAACGGATATAACGCATGGGCCTATCCGATAGCCAAGGAGTGGTACGAACGTAGCTTCGACGGCGGGCTTTGTGCCGGGTGGGGCAATTACTGCAATATCCGAGAATCAGGTCTTTGCGACATTGCGCAGGATGTCTTTGAGAAATATTACTTGAAGCTGGCGGATATTTCACCCGTAATCTGCAACAACTACGGCTATTATCTCCGCACCGAGAAGGGCGACTCATACGGTGGGCTGTTGCGATATGTGGAGGCTGCCCGCAGGGGCGACCCACAAGCCGCATACAATGCAGGGCATATCTACGAAGCCGGTGAAGAAGTGGATGAGAATATCGACCTTGCATATCAACTCTATGAAATGGCTGCCAAATGCGGACATCCCGCAGGACAATTTGAGGTAGGATATTATCTGTTTGAAGGCTTCGGTGATGTGGAGCAGGACTACGCCAAGGCTGTGGAATGGTTTGAAAAGGCCTACTGGAATCCGAAGTGCTCTGAGGTTACCAAGGCGCAGTGTGCCGCCTATCTCGGCATCTGCTATCAGGAGGGGCTGGGAACAGTGCAGGACGACGATGTGGCGTTCGACTATCTCCATGAAGCCGGCGAAGGTGTCGACCACCTATGGGACTCAATAACTGTCAGGTTGCTCACAGCACTCGGCGTGGCGTATGCCTTCGGACGTGGCACCGAGGCTGATATTGAGTTGGGATACCAGTATTTTGAGGATGCTGTAAAACTCGGTTCGGAAGAAGCCAAAAAGTATATCGGCTACATCAACTCACCGGACTATGAAGCCGACGAGCGGAAAAAAGAAGAACCGGCCACTCCCGTAGCCCCGTTCTGGCAGAATGTGGCTGCAATGATCAGGGATGCGGTTGCTGCTGACCTGCGCGAAATTCTTGGACGCATCGACGATGAGCGCATTTACACAGTCGCTCTGGTCACCGACAGGTATTGCTGCTCGCTATTTCTTGCAGTGAACACCCTGGAGTACCTTGAAAGTGAAGACGAAGAGCCTGATGATGAATGCAAATGGCATCCTGATGAATGGGGGTATTCCGACGGGCATGGCAGCGAACTGGTGAAGCTCAGCAAATCGCTGTGGGAAAACCACGCCACTTTGCCGGGCGAAGCCTTTTTCTTCAGCGCAATGATATCAGCGATGGCGCAGGTCAAAGGCTCGGGAATATTCGGAGAGCGCACCGAAGAAATCACATTCTTCATTTCAATATCGGATGATGAAGACGCTGAAAATCTCGAAGACTCGTCAGCCATGACACTGAACAGCCCCGAACTGGCAGCAGCTTTTTTGAATAGAAACAAGTAACATCATATTATGGCATATTATACTGTTTACTGGCCTCAGGACTGGTTGGACGAACTAAGAAAATCAAATGACACAGGGCCTATAAAAGTAGTGTTTGGCAGCATCCACTCAAGGATGCCATCAATAGCATCAATAAAAGAGGGAGATGTCGTATTTCCGGTCTCATTGCTTGATAGGCATCTCTACATAATGGCAAGATTGGAAGTGACTCATAAGGAAAGAGCCTTCGACTATTGCATAAGAGAACTCGGAAATCCTTACAGGTCTCTTATTCCCGGAGGTGTTGTCGTTAAGGTCTCTGACGCATTCTTTTGTGCAAAAGACGTTTCTTATAAAAGTCTCCAGAGTGTGCCTGAGAATCTCACGATGATTATTCCCGGCGACAAACCCCATTGCAAGCATCAGGAACCGTTTAATTGCTGTGCCGAATGGGCAGTATGGGGAGAAAATGGCAGTGTTATCCAACCGCGCCTCATTCCTGATGAGGTTGTGCCACTTCTTAGATTCGGTTATCCGAAGAGTAAAGAGAAGCCATTACGAATCAATTCAAAAGGAGTTGTGTTGGCTCAAAGTATAGCTGCAACCCGGCGTTTGTCGGAGGAATCTGCAATGTTTTTTGAAGAAATCTTTAAACCGATTGAAAACGTTGAACCGTAGGTCAACAAGATAATTATATGCTGCAAATTTGGATTTGAGACTATAATAGAGCGAGAGCAGGATTATTTAATAGTTAACATTTGAATTAAAAGTAAATCATGAATATAAAGTCGGAACTACAACAACTCTGTGGGGATACCCAAAATCTACGGCTTAATGACGTAAATATTGAGCCGGAAACGATACAGGCAATCATGATAAATGAGGTTGTCCCGTCATGTCCGGAAGATGATTTCTATGGGAAACCGGATTCCGCGTATATGTCAACGACAATTCCGATGTTCAGAAAAGCAGGAATAGAGATAGGTTCAGTACAAGACATTCTGAATAATGGAATTTACATTACTAATGCTGTCAAGACTCCTAAAAGCGAATATGCTGTTTCAAAAGAGAGCATAGAGGACAGCCTGCCCTATCTGGAAAAAGAGCTTGCTTTGTTTCCAAACGTCAAGGTTATCATGCTTATGGGGGATGTGGCAAAGAAAGCCTTTAATATGATATGCAAGAAGGCGACCAAGAAAGATGCCGTTCCAAGTATATCTACTTACAAGTTACGTAATACTGAGATTTTCTATAATGGAATACGCATTATGCCCTCTTACATTATGACCGGCCAGAACATTCTGATTGAAAAGTCAAAATTCGAGATGGCATCGAAGGATATAGAAACGATGTACAGGTTAATTAAATGTTTTGATTAAAGATGGCTATTGCACCTGATGATATTTTGAAATATTGCCTTGACAACCTTGAAGGGACGGTCGAAGTAAACAGTTGGGGCGAGCGTGGGATTTTCTACAATCCGGGTGGGGTGTTGAAACGTGGGGTTTATATCTTGACGATAAAAGAAAAGGATGGCGACAATGATCGAGCTTCCCACCTTGACCGCAAGGATGTGTGGCGAATAAATATAGGAGTCAGAAAACAGACTTTCCGCACTTTATTCGGAGAACTGCCCAAACGTCCATGTAAAGGTTGCATTGTAGATATGCCGTATGAATTTACCGCAAAGGATGTCATTATGCCGCATCCGGTTTATGCGTGGATGGGCTGGATTTGCGCTTTAACCCCATCTGAAGCGACATTTGAATTATTAAAACCTTACATCCTTGAATCCTACGAATACGCAAAAGAGAAATTTAAAAAAAGATGACGGGATAGTGAACTGATTATTTGAAAACGATGATAGAACATATGGAACAAAGATTTTGTCAAAGCTGCGGTATGCCCCTTGTAGAGGGTAACATCGGCACAAATTCAGACGGCAGTAAAAGTAAGGACTATTGTGGCTACTGCTACAAAGAAGGTGTTTTCCTCCAAGATTTCAACATGAGCCAGATGATAGAGTTCTGCACTCAGTTTACCGACCAGATTAACAAGGAAACGGGTTGGAATCTGACGCCCCAACAGGCAAAGGCTCAAATGCAACAAATCTTCCCAACACTCAAACGCTGGAAAGAGAAAGATGAAAGAAGTTTGATTGAAAAAGCGATCCATCTTCTTTCCCAATGCAAAGAGGTTACGCTGGCATCGGTCAATGCGGACGGTTTTCCGCGCCCTGTGCCATTGGATAAAATTCATTCGTTAGGATGCAATGAGGTCTGGGTAGTGACCGCAGCAGACTCCGAAAAGGTTGCCGATTTCAGGCTCAATCCCAAAGCCGGGCTTTCCTATTCATTTTATGGCGATAGTGTTGCTTTGCGCGGCACAGTCGAAATCATTACGGATGATGTAACCCGCAAGCGGATGTGGCAGAAGTATTTTATAAATTACTTTCCCGGCGGCCCGGCAGATTCGAACTATGTGCTTATTCGCTTTATCGGAAATGAGGCTACCATCTGGATAAACCGCGAGTTTGCTCACATCACCATATAACACATAAATTATGAGAGATTCGGAACAAATGTATCCGGTCGTTCTTACAGCAGCTATCATTCAGAGGAATTTACGGTTGAGTGAGACATATAACACCAATGTCTGTTTTTTACTATCATTGGAAATTGTCATGTTGTAATTTTACGGGATGCAGACATTCAGAATCATACAGCCAACACCTGCCTTAAAACCGTTTATACGGTATTATTGGATATTGCAGGATAGTACCTCCGGCATAGTGTCGCAACGCACTTTGCCGACGGGTTGTATGTCGCTTGTGTTCCATCGTGGCGAAAGGCTGAAAGTCACGAACCGTGATGAATTACAGCCGCAGAGTTTTATTTGCGGTCAGGAAAGCGGCTATTCAGATGTGGCTTCAACCGGCGACATTGAAATGATTGTGGCAGTATTCCAACCTCATGCGGCAAAAATATTCTTTCATATGCCAGTCACTTTACTACGTGACATGAATGTAGCGGTTGCAGACATTGAAAATCCAGCCTTGCGCGATCTGGCGCATAGAGTTGAGGACAGCGCAAGTCACGACATCTGCATTGAACTGATAGAGAATTATTTCTACAAGTGCCTGATGTACGGGACACCTTATCATCTGCCACGACTGGCGGAAGTGGTACGTCATATCAACAATTCCACTCAAACAAATATCAGGGCTCTTTCGAATATTGCGTGCCTGAGCGAAAAGCAATTCTCCCGGATTTTCTCGGAAAACATAGGAACGACACCCAAAGATTTCATGCGTATAGTCAGGTTGCAACGTACCTTATCTATCATGCAGCATAATCAGGGAATAGGTTTTGCGCAGCTGTCATACGAATGTGGGTACACCGACCAATCCCACATGATTAAAGAATTCAAGCTATTCTCCGGCTACACACCGAAAGAGTATATTGCTCGATACTCTCCTGTTTCTGACTATTTTACATTCTGAAAAATAGCGTTTATACAGCCTTGTATTTGGTTGTCACCGATTATTTTTATAATTTTGTCACCACTTAGTGACGTTATATAAGATGGAATTGAAAGAAACAGAAAAGAGGCTCCTTGAAGCCGTGAGCCATATCGTAGAGAACGACGGTTTTACCAAAATCGGAGTTAATCGCATCGCTAATCAAGCCGGATGCGATAAGGTTTTGATTTATCGCTATTTCGGTGGATTGGATGGTTTGCTCGTGGAATGGGCAAAGCGTCATGACTATTATTCGTTTGCCTATTCGGAGTTTATTGACACCATTAAACGAGCTAAAGACGGTAACATAAAGCAGATTGTTAAGGATGTGTTTATGTGTCAACTTAACTATCTAAAAGATAATGTACTCATGCAAGAACTTCTGGTATGGGAACTCTCAGGTCATTCATCATTCAAGGGAATCATTGAAGAACGGGAACGTATCGGCTATAAACTGCAGGAGGAACTGAATAAGTTTTTGGATAGAGACAGTGACAACAATATGTCGATTGCAATAATCATATCCGCAATCAACTACATCGTTCTTTTCACGAGGCAATATCACAAAATCAACGGTATAGATTTCAGTAACCCGGAAGCATGGGAAAGAATGGAAGCTATGATTTCCAAATATGTGGATTTTATCTTTGACAATAACTGTCTATGAAACATATTATTACAATAGTACTTACATTATTTCTTGCAGCATTTGCTATGGCGCAGGAAAGAATTTACATTTCCATCTGCGGCAAGACCAAAACATCCATCAAATGGATAGAAGAACGCAAGAATGGAAAGATATACCTGTACACGGTTCAAGGCAATGAGAAGCATGAGTATATCTTAGGAAGCGGTTATAAAACCGAGAGTTGGAAGATAGTAAATACTTCTTCAAACACCAATCTGTCAATCAGTCTGAATAATGGGATATACTCCATATCCGGCAAATTCAATGGAAAACAGATTTCAAAAAAGGTGAAAAGTAAAGGCAAGCCGTGGTATCAAAACATAGCCTATAATGCGGGATTAACTCTGAAAAATGGCAGGTCTGTGGAATACGAATGTTTTCGTCCCGACAACATAAAACTATATACCATGTCAGCAGCAAAGAAAGGCACTGAGAAATTAGACGGAAAGAATGCAGTAAGAATCGAAGTCAGTCTTACCGGCTTTATGTCTGCTTTCTGGAGCTGTGATTATTACTTTGACACGAGTTCTCTGATGTTTGTAGGCTATAAAGGCGTAAATGGAGGCTTCGGAACACCGGAAACAAAAATATCAGTCGCAAGATGAAAACAATAATATTCTATCGTTCCTCATATAGAGGCAATACGCTGAAGATTGCGGAAAGCATGGCGGATGCCCTCTTTGCCGAATTGGTATCTATCGACAGCAATCCGTCAATCGACCTGTCGGATTATGACCTTATAGGCTTTGGCTCTGCGATTAACTTTGCCGCTCACGATATACGACTTCAAAGATTTGTTTCAAGTCAAAATCTTAAAGGTAAAAATGTGTTCGTATTTTCCACCCGTTGCAGGCCTTTCTTGGGAGCATATCATAAGCACCTCAAAAAAATCATAGAGGCGAAAGGAGGAATTATAGTCGGAGAGTTTTCCTGTCAAGGATTTGACCGCACCGGGCCGTGGGTTCTGATGGACGGCTACAATAAAGCCAGACCGAATGAGCGGGATATGTTCAAGTCAAGACTGTTCTCAGAAAAGCTTCGGTGGAAATTGCATCCTTTGGCATTTGTTTGCAAAAATCCGATTGCAGGATATTCTGAAAGCATACCGATACGCCGCAAGGGTTCATATATAGTAGCCGGTAACAAGGTGGTGTTCCTCAATACCTCTACCTGTATAAAATGTGGAAAATGTATCAATGTTTGTCCGATGCACATATTCTCACTAAAAGATACGGCTTTGCCGATGGACGAGAAAAATTGTATCCAGTGCCGATTATGCGCCGACAACTGTCCGACATTCTCAATATATATCCAAGAATCTTTCTTGAACGGATTGCGGATAGCTCTCAGGGAATCATTCAGTAACAAATTGCAGAATAATTATAAAGCTGAGGATAATCATCATTAGGTCTTTTAACCTAACACGGATGTCCGCTTTTTACTATCACAGGCTACGATGTCGCTGTAACTTTGCAGCGTACTAATCAAATAATAAAAAGTATGATTGCATTTTTTGAAATCCCCACCAATGACTTTGACAAGTCGGTGGCGTTCTATCAGGCTCTCTTTGGCGAAAAGTTGGAGGTGTCGCAGTTCGGCGATGAGAAAATGGCCTGTCTTATGAAAGAAGGTAAGAGTGTATGCTCAATCTCCTCGGCTCCCTCGTTTCCCGGTTTCGCACCCTCTAACGGAGGCGTGTTGGTGTATCTCCAGACAAAAGATTTGGATGCCAGCGTGAAAACTGCATTGGATAACGGCGCGACGCTCGTAACTCCCAAGACCAAGATTCAGGTTGACGGTTGGGGTTACTTCGCCATCATCGCCGATCCTGTTGGCAACCGCATCGGGCTTTATGGCGACAAGTAAAGAGCCGAAAACGTAGGTTACAGTGGAGAGAACTACTCGGTTTTCTCCACTATCCGTATCTATAATCAATTTTTTCTGCCCGATTATTTTGTTGTCTAAAATAATTAGACTACTTTTGCATTATCAAATCGTCTAATTTAATTAGACTATATAAAATGGAAGATATGAGGCCATTAACAGAAAGAGAAGAAGAAGTGATGAACTTCTTTTGGGAAAGCGGGGCACTCTCGGTTCGGGATGTCGTTGCCCTTCACAATGAGCCGCGTCCAAGCCGGACTACGGTAGCCACATTCGTGAAATTTCTTGAACAGAAAGGCTATCTCGACCACAAGGCTGAAAGCACAGGCTTCATATATTTCCCAATAATAGAGCGGGAAGATTATTGTGGACAAAATCTGAAGAGTGTCATTAGGCGGTATTTCGACAATTCCATTCAGAATGTTGTGAACTTCCTGATTAAAAGCGAGGAATATAGCGATGAAGAGGCTAAGGAAATAATATTGCAAATATCTAACAGAGGAACGGAATAACAATGGCAGGCATATTCTTGGCATATTCATTATTGGCAAGCACCCTCCTGATTGTAGTCTGGGCGATGTACAAATGCGTTCTTGCCAATACCGGATGTTTCCGGTTCAACAGGATATTGTTGTTGTCCTGTATAACGCTTGCTTTCGTTTTTCCTATCTTCATACTTAATTCCTTTTGGGTAGCGGATATTATGGAGAATAATATTGAAATCACTTTTAATCCGGTCGAGATTGCCTATATAGCCAATACGGTATCAGAGCAAATCACTCCGATATGGGATTATATAGTCACACTTTTCCTTATAGGGGTTATTGTCATGATTCTCTATTTCCTCGTTTCACTGGTACGGTTGGCACTGTTCATTCTCAAAGGTGAGCATATAAAACAGGATGACTGCCGCATTATACTTCATCGCCATAACAGCGTCGCCCCGTTTGCATGGTGCGGATATATCATGATGCCAAGACGTGACTGGTACGAGTTCGGGCAGATGATAGTATGCCATGAAAAAGCGCATATAGAATGTCGCCATTGGATTGACTTGCTTTTTATGCAGGCAGCGATTATTATCACTTGGTATTGTCCCGCTATATGGCTTCTGCGCAATGAACTTCATACCCTCCATGAGTATGAAGCCGACAGCCGTGTGCTTGCATCGGGCGTAAAACGAGAGGAGTATCAGATGTTTCTAATAAAAAAGACAGTTGGAGCAAGGTTCGCAACTCTTTCCAACTGTCTCAATCACAGTTCACTTAAAAAACGTATAACTATGATGTTATCAAGTAAACCGACAGGCAAAGCCCGTGTGCGTGCCTTTGTCATGGTGCCTGCAATGGCACTCGCGTTAATCGGTCTGGCCACCCCTGCGGTGTCAGCAGTAATCAACGAGGTATCTGCCGCTACGCCGGTGGAGGATCTGCGTTACAAAATTAGCGAAAAATCCGATTCCACCATTCGAGTGACAGAAAGAAATTCCGATGTGGTGGTCACGGAGAAAGCGGACGCGGCCGATGCCGTGCCATTCATCAGGACAGAAACCGCCCCCAACTTCCTCGGCGGTAAGGACAAACTGAGAGCCTTTATCAATAAAAACATCTCCTTCCCTGCAACCGCATACAAAGACGGTGTTCTTAACATGGATGCCGTCGTGCAGCTTACCATCGCCAAAGACGGAGTTGTAAAGGATGCCCGAATAGTCAAAAGCTCCGGCAAGGCTCTTGATGCAGAGGCTCTGCGCGTGGCGCGTATGCTTCCCAAATTCCACCCCGGACTAAATAGCGGACTGCCGTCAGAATCAAGCTACACACTGGCTTTCAATTATTCTATCAACAAACAGTAATAGAGCAGCCGAAACAAGCATATAAATCTGATACTTGGAGTATGCCGTATTTTTCAGTACGGCATCTCCTGTATCGGAATAAATTAGTAAAAATGCAGGAAACATCACAAGAAAAATATCGTCAGTTACAAGCAGCACCAATCGGAAAGTTGTTGCTTCAATATTCTATACCGGCCATAATCAATATGGCGGTCGTTTCTTTATATAATCTTATAGATAGCATTTTTAT
Organism: Bacteroides muris (ex Fokt et al. 2023); assembly: GCF_024704895.1. Lineage (NCBI taxonomy): Bacteria > Pseudomonadati > Bacteroidota > Bacteroidia > Bacteroidales > Bacteroidaceae > Bacteroides > Bacteroides muris (ex Fokt et al. 2023). The sequence continues at coordinate 15,468 of NZ_JAMZEE010000054.1, forward strand.
CGGGAATGGAGTCGGGGCATTGGCAATTTCTGGCCTTGCTGTCACTTTCCCGATTATGAATTGTATCATAGCATTCAATACGCTCATCGGAATTGGCGGAACAACGCTGACCTCTATCAGTTTAGGACGCGGACAATATGAAAAAGCAACTGACATTTTGCATAATGTAGTGATTTTAGGAATTGTAATCAGTTTTCTGACCGGTTGGATTATATTTCTCAATCTGGATGTCATACTTTACTTTTTCGGAGCAAGCAAATCAATACTCCCTTATGCGCGAGAATACATTGTAATAATGCTATTCGCCAATCCGATAACATTTCTGTTTTTAAGCCTTAATAACTTGCTTCGAGGTAATGGATTTCCTCGCAAATCGCTGGAATCAACCTTAATGACAGTTGGATTAAACCTGATATTGACACCAATATTCATATTTGTGTTGAGACTGGGTATCAAAGGAGCTTCTATATCCACCGTGTTATCGCAAATTGTGGGACTTTTATGGGTAGTAAGGCTCTTTTGCCTTAAATTCAACAAGGTACATTTTCAACGTAAATACTTCAAATTCAACTTCCAATTATCAGGAGAAATCATGAAGCTGGGGACACCTCCGTTCATACTGAATCTTTGCACGGCATCCATAACTATTGCGCTTATAAATAGAATGGGATTTTATGGCGGGGATTTTGCCGTGGGCTCATACGGTATTGTTAGCCGCATCTATATGCTTTTCTCAATGTGATTATCGGTTTATCTATCGGGATGCAGCCCATAATTGGATACAACTTCGGAGCCGGTCTGACAGAACGGGTTGACAAAGCTATGAACACCGGGTTGACAATAGCTTTTGCTTTCATGTTCTCCATGTTTTTACTGTGTGAAATAGCAGCCGACCCAATAATACGGTTGTTCTCCAACGAAATTGCATTGAAAGATATTGCAATAACAGGTCTTCGTGTCTGTGCATGGACTTTTCCTGTTATGTCCATGCAAACTACGATAACGAACTTTTTCCAGTCTATTGGCAAGCCGAAAACATGTATTATCTTGTCGTTCATACGCCAAATAGTATTTCTAATTCCCCTCATATTTCTGCTGCCTGAGATATTTGGTTTGGGGCTTGACGGAGTCTGGCTAAGTATTCCTTTGGCTGATTTTATAGCCTGCATTTTAACGGTTGCAGTATATATGCGGTATAAACGTCAGCAAGAGTTAACGATAAAAATGATTTGAACGAATAGAATTAAGACAATGGATAAATCATTAGAACAACGGATGGCCCAAGTGCTTGAACGGTGCGAGGATCTTGTTCTCGCATCTGTTGATGGTGACGGATTTCCCCGTCCCGTGCCTATGTGCAAAATACATTCTGCCGGAATCAACGAGATATGGGTCTCAACAGGTGCAGATTCAGTCAAATTCGCCCAGTTCATGAATAACCCGAAAGCAGGGCTATGCTATTTTGAAAAAGGTCGGTCGATGGTAATGACCGGTTTGGTGAAAATAGTTACTGACGATAAGAAACGTAAAGAACTTTGGGAGGAATGGATGTATCGTCATTATCCACAAGGTCCGACAGACCCCAACTTTGTGCTGCTACGTTTTATAGGCGAATCCGTTACCGTCTGGTATGAAGGAGAGTTTGTGCATGAAATCATTTAGAAAACTTTGAATATGAAAAGTATAACAGCAGATAGAAACAAGATTGCCCCATGCGGGCTGAACTGTGCTGTGTGCAGCGAAGCACTGCGAAAAGAAAGTCCTTGCGTTGGTTGCCGGAATGAGGGTTACAAAGGTGAGTATTGCGCCAATATATGTACGATTGTAAAGTGCGAAATACGGAAAACACTGCCGGACGGATTCTGTGACGAATGTCCTCAATATCCGTGCAGGGAGATTGTTGATAAGGAGTGCTGGTATGCCAACGCCTATCCGATGATAGAATCGCTTATGGGCAATCTTGCCTTTATCAGAGAAAATGGTATTGAAAAATTCCTGCAAAGGGAGAAAGAGCGTTGGACTTGTTCTGATTGCGGAAGGATCATATCAGTTCATGACGGTATATGTTATGGCTGTGGTAAAAACTATACAGATAGAAAACATTGAATATGAAAAGTATAACAGCAAGTAAAGACAATATAGCCGCCTGTGGGCTGTATTGTGGAGCGTGCCGCAAATTCTTGTCCGGTAAATGCCCCGGATGCAATAATAACGAGAAAGCATCATGGTGTAAAATCCGCAAATGCTGCATAAGCAAAGGCTATCATACTTGTGCCAAGTGCGAGCATGACGTAAGGGAGTGTAAAATCTACTCCAACCTTATAAGCAAAGTATTCGCATTGCTCTTTAACTCCGACCGCCCAGCTTGTATCAGCTATATTCGGGAACACGGAGAAATAGCGTATGCAGAGGAAATGAGCAAGCGAAAATGCCAGACCATAAAACGCAAATGATATGAAAACAAACATTCTTACAGCAATAATGCTTGCATTAGCCATATTGGTTGGCTCATGCAATGCACCGTCAGATAATGCCCTATACAGGGAATGGCGACTTGAGAAATACAACTGTATCGCCACTTCTTCATACGGGCTGACACAGGTAAATGAGAATTGTAATTATGTATTGCAGATGGATAAAACCGGAGTATTCTATTGTACCACCGATTGCAATACCATCTCCGGCTGTTTTGAAAAAAGCAAAAACGCTTTGAAATTCTCCGATATATCCTTTACCGAACTGGCTTGCGATAACATGATAGTGGAAAGGAGTATCGTGTATAATCTACCTTGTATCAAATCATACGAAATCACAGACGATTCTATCTTAGTGCTGAAAGATGATAAAGGTCATATCCTGATGGAACTAATCAGGTATGATTTACCGGATGAAAGTTTGTGTGGGAAATGGCAACTTGAAAAATACAACAGCATCGTTATAACTTCAAACGAACTAACTGACATAAACGAGGAATCGGACTGCGTTTTACAGTTGAATAACACCGGATTTGTCTGCACCACTGACTGTAACATAATATCAGGCAATTTTGTCGAGGATAATTATATTTTGGGCTTCTCTAACATATCCATGACTGAAAAGGCAATAGAGGGTATAGTATCTTGTGACGATATGGAATTGGAAAGAAGTATAGAGGCAAATCTACACTGTGTCAAGTCATACGAGCTAAAAAATAACACCCTGCTGTATCTGAAAGATATATATGGTCATATACTAATGGAGCTAACAAAGCAATAGTTTTACAATGATGAAAAGAATAATAATTGCAGCTATTTTAGCCACTTGTTCCATGCTAAACATCATGGCTTCCGATGATAATATTTCGGGAGCATGGCATGGTACGTTGAAGATAACTCCGCAAGTGGCGTTAAAGATTGTGTTCAATTTCAAGACAGAAGAAGATGGCAAAACGTCAGTTACGCTTGATTCTCCGGATCAAGGAGCATACGGAATAGCCGGAGAAGTGAATTTTATTTCGGCGGATTCTGTAAATGTGACGGTTAGACGCATCGGATTGACATTTGCCGGACGAAAACAAGATGGGAAACTCATTGGGAAATGCACACAAGGGGCAATGAGTACTGACCTTGAATTATTTCCGGGTATTGTGGAATTAAAGCGACCTCAAACGCCTAAGCCACCATATCTATACAGTATAAAGGAGTTGTATTTCAACAACTTATCAGATAGTATTACTCTCGCTGGGACACTTACTTTACCTGAAGGTTTTAATGAGACAACTCCGGTTATCGTAATGATTACCGGTAGCGGATTGCAAAACCGCGATGAAGAAATATACGGACATAAGTCGTTTGCTGTCATCGCCGATTACCTTGCCCGAAACGGCATTGCAACCTTACGATATGATGACCGAGGATATGGAGAATCAACCGGCGACGGCAAAAATGCCACCACTGAAGATTTTGCACGAGATGCGAAAACGGCAATGGAATACCTGCGCAAAGAAATGAAATTCAAAAATGTCGGAATATTGGGGCATAGCGAGGGAGCGGCAATAGCGTTCATGCTGGGAGCTAATAACAATCCGGGATTATTCTCAAATCCGAATTTCATTATTGCCATTGGCGCACAGGCGGTTCGAGGTGACTCGGTATTGATAGACCAGAGTGCAACAATGCTGGAACAAGGCAACATGCCGGCGGATATTGTATCGGATTATGTTGAAGCATTGCGCAAGATGTATGAACTGAAAATAAGGGAGGGTAACAATATGGCAGTTGGAAATATTGAGGCTATATGTGCAAATTGGAAGAATACTCCCGTTCACACATCTTTGAAAGCCAATCTGAAAAAGATTGCAGCCGACAATAACCCGTGGTTAAATTTCTATATAGGTTTTTCACCGGCGGAAAGCATTGCAGATACGGATTGCCCTGTATTCGCACTATACGGAGAAAAAGATATACAAGTTCGCCCGGAACTGAATATGCCTCAAATTCAACGACTCGCCCCGAAAGCGACCGTGAAACTTTATCCCAAACTTAATCACCTTTTCCAACACGCCCATACAGGAGCGGTACAGGAATACGGTACAATCGAGCAAACAATCTCCCCCGAAGTCCTTCAGGACATTGTTGATTTTATCTCCTTCAAACCTCATTAAATTTATGATTTCAATCCGCAAGCTAATATCATGTGGCTATATTCTAATATTCATACTAATAGGAATGATTATATATTGCTATCAGTATGAATGGAAAAAGCTTGAAATATTAGAGAAGGAGAACCGAACCACTGATGAGTTGCGCCGACATGTTAATGAATTAAACTTTCGCTTAACAGGATTTTCTCTGTTAGGAGAAACAATATTGGAATGGGAAGATAAAGATATTGCAAATTATCATTTGCAGCGTATGGCTTTGGATAGTATGCTTTATTATTTCACGTCTATCTACCCGTCTGAACGCATTGACAGTGTACGCTATCTTTTAGAGGATAAAGAAAAACAAATGCGACGAATTGTACAGATGCTTGATGAACAGAAAAGCTTCAAAGAAAAGATAGCCCGTCAAGTGCCTGAAATCGTATATAAAAGTACGCAAGAACAACCCAAGAAGCCGAAGCGAAAGGGCTTCTTGGGTATCTTTGGTAAAAAGGAGGAAGCAAAGCCCACCGTGACTACCACGATGCTCCATTCTCTTAACCGGAATATGATAGCCGAACAACAAGCGCAAAGCCGCCGTTTATCGGAACACGCTGACAGTCTTGCTGCACGAAATGCCGAACTTAACCGTCAGTTAAAAAGCTTGATTCGCCAAATAGATGGAAAAATACAAGCTGACCTGCAAAAGAGAGAGGACGAGATAGCCACCATGCGTGAAAAATCGTTTATTCAGATAGGTGGCTTGACAGGATTCGTTGTTTTGTTATTGATAATCTCTTACATAATTATCCACCGAAATATCACCCGTATCAAGCGATACAAGCGAGAAACTGCGGATTTAATAGAACAGTTGAGACAGTCTGTTGAACAGAACGAGGCACTGATAGCTTCCCGCAAGAAAGCCGTGCATACCATTACCCATGAATTACGTACACCGCTGACGGCAATAACCGGTTATGCCGGACTGATGCGGAAAGATTATAATACGGATAAATCGGGGGTTATATCCAAAATATTCAGCAGTCCTCCGACCGTATGCGTGAAATGCTCAACATCCTATTGAGTTTTTTCCGTCTGGATAACGGTAAGGAACAGCCGAACATTTCTCCGTGCAGGATTTCCGCAATCATTCACACGCTCGAAACGGAGTTTATGCCAATCGCCATGAACAAGGGATTGGCTCTGACAATACATTGTCACAAGGATGCCCTCGTCCAAACAGATAAAGAACGTATCCTGCAAATCGGAAATAATCTGCTGTCAAACGCCATCAAATTCACGGAGGAAGGCGGTGTGTCGCTGACTACCGACTATACCGATGGAGTTCTGATAATTACTGTTGAAGATACGGGTACAGGCATGACCGAAGATGAACAGCAACGTGTGTTCGGTGCGTTTGAACGTTTGTCAAACGCTGCCGCAAAGGACGGCTTCGGATTAGGTCTTTCCATTGTTCAGCGCATTGTGACAATGCTCGGCGGCATAATCCGGCTGGAGAGCGATAAAGGTAAAGGAAGCCGCTTCACAGTGGAAATTCCTATGCAGACAGTCGAGGAACTACCGGAACAGATAAATCAAACACAGATTCATTGTAACCATGTATTCCATAATGTGATTGCCATTGACAATGACGAGGTACTGCTCCTTATGCTGAAAGAAATGTATGTACAGGAAGGGATACACTGCGATACCTGTACCAATGCGGCAGAACTGATGGAAATGATACGCCGGAAAGAATACAGTCTGCTTCTGACCGATTTGAATATGCCGGATATAAACGGCTTCGAGCTGTTGGAACTGCTACGCACCTCCAATGTGGGCAATTCAAGGACCATTCCAATTATCGTAACAACCGCTTCGGGTAGTTGCAGCAAGGAGGAACTTATGGAACGTGGATTTGCCGATTGCCTGCTCAAACCGTTCTCCATATCGGAGCTGATGGAGGTTTCAGATAAATGCGCCATGAATGTGGTGCAAAATGAAAAACCGGATTTCACATCCCTGCTATCCTACGGCAATGAATCCGTCATGCTGGAGAAGTTGATAACGGAAACTGAAAAGGAAATACAGGCGGTCAAAGATGCGGAACGGCGGAAAGACCTTCAAGGGCTGGATGCCCTTATACATCACTTGCGCAGCTCGTGGGAGATATTACGTGCAGACCAGCCGTTAAGGGAACTTTATAAACTGCTTCATTGTAAGGATACACCCGATTGGGAGGCGATACATAACATATTGACAGTCGTGCAGGATAAAGGTTTGAAGATTATCCGGCTGGCAAAAGAAGAAAGGAAGAAATATAATAATGGATAAAACAAAAATTATCGTGGTGGAGGACAACATCGTGTATTGCGAGTTTGTCTGCAACCTGCTGGCACGGGAAGGATTCCGTACCGTGCAGGCTTTCCACCTCTCGACAGCGAAGAAACTTCTGCAACAAGCCGCTGACAATGATATAGTAGTTTCTGATTTGCGTCTGCCCGACGGCAACGGTATCGACCTGTTGCGTTGGATGCGCAAGGAAGGCATGACGCAGCCGTTCATCATCATGACCGACTATGCCGAAGTGCATACGGCTGTGGAAAGTATGAAACTCGGCTCGTTGGATTATATACCCAAACAGTTGGTTGAGGACAAACTTGTCCCATTACTCCGCACCATATTGAAAGAACACAGTGTTGGACGGAGCCGTATGCCCGTCTTTGCCCGTGACGGTTCCGCCTTCCAGAAAATCATGCACCGGATAAGGCTGGTAGCCCCCACCGATATGAGCGTGCTGATCTTCGGAGAGAACGGCACGGGCAAGGAGCATATCGCCCACCATCTGCATGACAAAAGCAAACGTTCAGGCAAGCCTTTCGTGGCTGTGGACTGCGGTTCGCTTACCAAAGAACTTGCGCCGTCGGCTTTCTTCGGACACGTCAGAGGGGCGTTCACGGGTGCGGACAGCACCAAGAAAGGTTATTTCCACGAGGCGGAAGGCGGTACGCTGTTCTTAGACGAGGTGGGCAACCTCGCACCGGAAACCCAGCAGATGCTTCTGCGAGCCATACAGGAACGGCGGTTCCGTCCCGTTGGCGACAAGTCTGACCGGAGTTTCAATGTCCGCATCATCGCCGCCACCAACGAGGATCTGGAGAAGGCGGTCCATGAAAAGCGTTTTCGGCAGGACTTGTTGTACCGTCTGCATGACTTCGAGATAACCGTCCCGCCGTTGCGCGATTGTCAGGAGGACGTCATGCCGCTGGCTGAGTTCTTCCGTGAAATTGCGAACCGGGAACTGGAATGCGATGTCATCGGCTTTGACGGGGAAGCCCGCAAGACATTGCTGACCCATGCGTGGCCGGGCAATGTCCGCGAGCTTCGTCAGAAAATCATGGGCGCGGTGTTGCAGGCACAGACGGGTCTTGTCACGAAAGAGCATCTGGAACTTGCCGTGACGAGGGCGACCTCACCTGTCAGCTTCGCCCTGCGCAGCGATGCGGAAGACAAGGAGCGTGTCTTACGCGCGTTGAAGCAGGCGAACGGTAACCGCAAGGTTGCCGCCGAACTGCTCGGGATAGGACGTACGACGCTGTACAACAAACTGGAAGAATATGGATTGAAGTATAAATTTCAGCAACCATAGCCGCTAATTCGTCGGATTTGGCTATCTTTGCAAAAATTATAAATATGAATACTTCTTTTTGGGACTCCAACCTATTTCAAACGATTGTATTGATTGTTACTATTGGTACAACTGTCGGTATTGCTTTATGGCAATTTCATGTTCATAAACAAACAGAATTGAGGAATGCTGTATCAATTTTGATACTTCAAATAAAAGATATAGAAAAAAATATAGAATACATTTTTTCGGAAGGGCTTATAAATGGATTTATTCAAGAAGTACCCATGCACTATTCTACAATAATATTCGAAGAGAATCAATGGAACAAATACGCCCATAGTATTGTTGGACATATATCTCAAGAAGCGTTTGAAAAGATTGACACTTTCTTTAAGGTAGCTCAAAGAATACGTGAGCAACAAATTTATATAAAGCAAAAAATACAATTATCTATGGATAATAGAGTTTTTTACTATTATAACACTATCTATAACCAAGCAGTTATTGCAGATAATCCTGCACAATGTGTCCAACTGATGATAGATAAATTCAATGAACTTCTTGTACCGTCATATATTCAGAAAGAGTTTGCATCAGGATTAGAAAAAACATTGAAGCAGTATCATAAACTAACAGACGGTATTGCATATACGGAATTATTAAAACTAAAGTAGTATTATATAAAATATTATATTACCTTTCCTCTAAAAAGAAAAATCTCCCGCTCTTATATTCGCATGTAACTTACTTGTATCTAATTAATTATACTT
>NZ_JAMZEE010000055.1:0-23834 GCF_024704895.1 Bacteroides muris (ex Fokt et al. 2023)
AGCGGCGTAGACAAAAGAAAAGATAACAGGACTATAAATTATAGAAAAAGGTTGTGCCAACGTTTTGACACAACCTCATATTCAAGAATTCTATTGACGTTGTATCGGCTATCCCTCTACTTTCTCGTCTACAGCATAATCAAGTACCGTCTTCTTGTTGGCAAGCATACGGTCGTATTCTTCCTTGGAGCCAACAATAATCTTCTCAAACTCGCGTTGTCCGGTACCGGCAGGAATCAAGTGACCGCAAATTACGTTCTCCTTCATACCTTCCAGACGGTCTACCTTTCCGTTGATAGCAGCCTCGTTCAGCACCTTCGTCGTTTCCTGGAAGGAAGCAGCCGACATGAAACTCGAAGTCTGCAATGCAGCACGGGTGATACCTTGAAGAATCTGTGTAGAAGTCGCAGGCACAGCATCACGCACTTCCACGGGTTTCAAGTCGCGACGTTTCAACATGGAGTTCTCGTCCCGCAGTTTGCGGGCTGTTACAATCTGACCGGCCTGCAGGCTCTGGGAATCTCCGGCATCCACTACCACCTTCTTTCCCCAGATACGGTCGTTCTCTTCCATGAATTCCATCTTGTCAACAACCTGTTGTTCCAGGAAACGGGTATCGCCCGGCTCGTCGATTTCCACCTTACGCATCATCTGACGAACGATGATTTCAAAGTGCTTGTCATTAATCTTCACACCCTGCAGACGATAAACGTCCTGAACCTCGTTCACGATATATTCCTGCACGGCCGTAGGACCTTTGATAGCCAGAATGTCCGCAGGCGTAATGGCACCGTCAGACAAGGGAGTACCGGCACGTACATAGTCGTTTTCCTGAACCAGAATCTGCTTAGACAACGGGACGAGGTACTTCTTCACTTCACCGGTTTTGGAAGTAACGATAATTTCACGATTACCGCGTTTTACCTTACCCATAGTAACCTCACCGTCAATTTCTGAAACCACGGCAGGATTAGACGGGTTGCGTGCCTCGAACAGTTCAGTGACACGGGGAAGACCACCCGTGATATCACCCGCCTTACCTACGGCACGCGGAATCTTCACGATAACTTCACCGGCCTTCACCTTCTGTCCGTCCTCAACCACCACATGGCCACCAACCGGGAGGTTGTATGTACGAATCAGTTCACCGTCTTCGGTCATGATATGTGCAGTAGGCACCTTCGTCTTGTCCTTAGACTCAATGATAATGATTTCACGCAAACCGGTAGATTCATCAGACTCTACCTTATAAGTCACGTTTTCAATAACGCCTTCAAATTCAATCTTACCGGTAGCTTCGGTAATGATAACCGCGTTGAACGGGTCCCAACGGGCAATCATCTTTCCTTTCTCTACCATTTCGCCATCAGCTGCATAGAGCGTAGAGCCGTAGGGCACGTTGTGAGTGGAGAGTACGATACCCGTATTGACATCCACGAAACGTACTTCGGCCAGACGTCCTACCACAACCTTTGCCGGTTCGCCTGCTTCATCGATAACGTCTACCGTACGGAGTTCTTCGAATTCCAGACGAGCAGGGTTCTTGGCCACAATACTTGCGTTGGCAGCAATATTGGCTGCCGTACCACCAGCATGGAATGTACGCAGTGTCAACTGTGTACCCGGCTCACCGATAGACTGTGCAGCAATTACACCGACTGCCTCACCCTTCTGAACCATACGACTGGAAGCCAGATTACGTCCGTAGCACTTAGCACAAACCCCCTTCTTGGATTCGCAAGTCAATACTGAACGGATTTCAACACTCTCGATTGGAGAATCTTCAATACGCTGTGCAATGTCCTCGGTAATTTCCTCACCGCCGGCCACAATCAGTTCACCGGTTGTAGGATGAACAATATCATGTACGGACACACGACCCAAGATACGTTCGTACAGAGTAGCAATGATTTCATCATTGTTCTTCAATGCCGTACAAACCAATCCGCGGAGTGTGCCGCAGTCTTCTTCATTAATAATCACATCATGCGATACATCAACCAGACGACGAGTCAAGTATCCGGCGTCGGCCGTCTTCAAAGCAGTATCGGCAAGACCCTTACGAGCACCGTGAGTAGAAATAAAGTACTCCAACACCGACAAACCCTCCTTAAAGTTAGAAAGAATCGGGTTTTCGATAATCTGACCACCTTCGGCACCTGCTTTCTGGGGCTTTGCCATCAAACCACGCATACCGGAGAGCTGACGAATCTGTTCCTTAGAACCACGGGCACCGGAATCCAACATCATGTATACGGAGTTGAAGCCCTGGTCATCGCTTGAAATGGTTTTCATCAGGATGTTTGACAATTCTGAGTTCACGTGTGTCCAGATATCGATTACCTGATTGTAACGCTCGTTGTTGGTGATGAAACCCATGTTATAGTTATTGATTACCTGCTCTACTTCATCGTAACCCTTCTGTACCAATGCTTCCTTTTCTTCCGGGATGATGATATCGCCCAAGTTGAACGACAGACCACCCTTGAAGGCCATATAGTAACCGAGGTTCTTGATTCCGTCAAGGAAGTCGGCTGCCTTGGCAACACCACACACCTTAATTACGTGACTGATGATGTCGCGGAGTGACTTCTTGGAGATAATCGTATTGATGTATCCTGCTTCTGCCGGAACAATTTCGTTAACAATGACACGACCTACAGAAGTATCGTGCATCATCTTGTCCACAATGTTGCCATTCCCGTCAACGTCTTTCACTACGACGCTTACCGGAGCATGGATGTCACACTTGCCTTCATTGTAGGCAATCAGCGCTTCCTCGGGACCATAGAATGTCAGGCCCTCACCCTTGGCACCTTTGCGCAACTTAGTAATGTAGTACAAACCGAGTACCATATCCTGGGCAGGCACAGTGATAGGAGCACCGTTGGCAGGGTTCAATATATTGTGCGACTGTAGCATCAGCATCTGTGCTTCCAGAATCGCTTCATTGCTCAGTGGCAAGTGCACAGCCATCTGGTCACCGTCGAAGTCGGCATTGAACGCCGTACATGCCAACGGATGCAGCTGGATTGCCTTACCTTCAATCATCTTGGGCTGGAATGCCTGGATACCGAGACGGTGAAGTGTCGGGGCACGATTCAACAACACCGGATGACCCTTCATCACGTGTTCCAGAATATCCCAGATAACAGGTTCCTTGCGGTCTACAATCTTCTTGGCGCTCTTTACAGTCTTCACTATACCGCGCTCAATAAGCTTACGGATAATGAACGGTTTGTAAAGCTCGGCTGCCATCAGTTTCGGGATACCACATTCGCCCATCTTCAACTCCGGACCTACAACGATTACAGAACGTGCGGAATAGTCGACACGCTTACCCAACAAATTCTGACGGAAACGTCCCTGCTTACCCTTCAAACTATCGGAAAGAGACTTCAACGGACGGTTAGCATCGGTCTTCACTGCGCTCGATTTACGGGAGTTGTCGAACAGAGAGTCTACAGCTTCCTGCAACATACGCTTTTCATTACGCAAAATCACCTCAGGAGCTTTGATCTCAATCAATCTCTTTAGACGGTTGTTGCGGATAATGACACGACGATAAAGGTCATTCAAGTCGGAAGTTGCGAAACGGCCACCATCCAACGGAACCAACGGACGAAGTTCGGGTGGAATAACCGGTACAATGCGTACAATCATCCACTCGGGCTTGTTACGTCCACGTGATGCACGGAACGACTCAACGACCTGAAGACGCTTTAAGGCTTCGGTCTTGCGTTGCTGTGATGCATCGCTTCCGGCACGGTTACGCAGTTCGTAAGACAAAGAGTCGAGATTAAGGCGTGACAGCAAATCGTAGATAGCTTCCGCACCCATCTTGGCAATAAACTTATTGGGGTCTGAATCTTCGAGGAACTGGTTGTCTTTCGGCAGTTTTTCCAGCAAGTCCAGATATTCTCCTTCTTCAAGCAAGTCGTACTGTGCCACTTCATCAGACAGTACACCCGGTTGAATGACAACATAACGCTCGTAATAGATAATGGCATCTAGCTTCTTGGTAGGCAGCCCCAACAAGTAGCCGATTTTGTTGGGAAGTGAACGGAAGTACCAGATGTGAGCCACGGGTACAACGAGCTGAATGTGCCCCATACGCTCACGGCGCACTTTCTTTTCAGTCACTTCCACACCGCAACGGTCGCAGACGATACCTTTGTAACGGATACGCTTGTACTTACCGCAATGGCACTCGTAATCCTTGATAGGACCAAAGATGCGCTCGCAGAATAATCCGTCACGTTCAGGCTTATACGTACGATAGTTGATGGTTTCAGGCTTTAAAACTTCACCACTCGAATTCTCTAGGATTTCCTCAGGAGAAGCCAAACCGATAGAGATTTTCGAGAAATTACTCTTTATCTTGTTATCTTTTCTAAAAGCCATAAATTTATTTAATTGATAATTGACAATGGAAAATTGAAAATGAAAAACTGAAAACCGATAATTGAGAATGGGAACTTACATTACCCATTCTCAATTATCAATTATCCATTATTCTAAGTTGATGCTCAAGCCCAAACCTCTCAACTCGTGTAGCAATACGTTCAGTGACTCGGGGATACCCGGAGCAGGCATCGGCTCACCCTTCACAATTGCTTCATAAGCCTTGGAACGCCCAACAACGTCATCAGACTTGATAGTCAAGATTTCCTGCAGAATGTGTGCGGCACCGAAAGCTTCAAGTGCCCAAACCTCCATTTCTCCAAAACGCTGACCACCGAACTGTGCCTTACCACCCAACGGCTGTTGCGTAATGAGTGAGTATGGGCCGATGGAACGTGCGTGCATCTTGTCTTCAACCATGTGACCGAGCTTCAGCATGTAGGTCACACCTACCGTAGCCTGCTGCTCGAATGCTTCACCGGTACCACCATCATACAGCGTTGTCTTGCCGTAGCGCGGCAGGCCAGCCTTGTCGGTCCATTCGTTCAAATCGTCCAAAGATGCACCGTCAAAGATAGGAGTTGCAAACTTCACGCCCAAGTTCTTTCCTGCACGACCGAGAACAGCCTCGAATATCTGACCAATGTTCATACGTGAAGGCACACCCAACGGATTCAGTACAATGTCTACCGGAGTACCGTCAGCAAGGAACGGCATGTCTTCCTGACGTACCACACGGGAAACGATACCCTTGTTACCGTGACGACCGGCCATCTTGTCACCAACACCAATCTTACGTTTCTTTGCAATGTATACCTTGGCCATCTGGATGATACCTGCCGGCAACTCGTCACCGATAGTGATGGCAAACTTCTTGCGTTTCAATTCAGCATCGAGTTCCTTGTACTTCTTGATGAAGTTCATCACCAATGCACGAATCAGTTCGTTGGTATGTTCATCCTTCGTCCAACTGCTCAACTGAACAGCAGTGAAGTCCAAATCACTGAAATCGGAGGCAGAGAATCTGGCGCCTTTGGAAATAATGTCGGCACCCATATAATCTTTCACACCTTCCGATGTATAGTTTTCTGTAAGCTTCAACAGTTTGTTTATCAATACTTTTTTAAGGTCATTAATCTTAGCGTCGAACTCATCATCAATCTTCGGCAACAAAGCCTTATCAGCCAGTTTGGAGCTGCGTGTCTTGACAACACGAGAGAACAGGCGCTTACCGATAACGACACCCTTTAAAGAAGGAGAAGCCTTCAGGGAGGCATCCTTCACATCACCGGCCTTATCACCAAAAATAGCACGGAGCAACTTCTCTTCCGGAGAAGGATCCGACTCACCTTTCGGAGTAATCTTACCGATAAGAATATCGCCCGGCTCGATACGGGCACCCACACGAACAATACCGTTTTCGTCAAGATCCTTGGTAGCTTCCTCACTTACGTTGGGGATGTCAGAGGTCAGCTCTTCCATACCACGCTTCGTTTCGCGAACTTCCAAAGAATATTCTTCCACGTGCACGGAAGTCAGAAGGTCCTCACGAACCACACGTTCGTTCAGTACGATAGCATCCTCATAGTTATAACCTTTCCACGGCATGTAAGCAACCAGCAGGTTCTTACCCAGTGCAAGCTCTCCGTCTTCTGTTGAATAACCTTCGGTCAGGATTTGACCTGCAGTAACACGCTGCCCCTTCTCGCAAATTGGGCGGAGGTCAATCGTCATGTTCTGGTTAGTGCGGCGCCACTTCGGGATATTATATTCTTTCAAAGCAGGCTCGAAGCTTACGAACTCTTCCTCCTCCGTACGGTCGTACAGAATACGAATAGTCGTTGCATCCACGAATTCAACCACACCGTCACCTTCAGCAGTAATCTGCGTACGAGAGTCGCATGCCAGCTGACGCTCGATACCGGTACCTACAATCGGAGCTTCGCTCTTCAACAAAGGAACAGCCTGGCGCATCATGTTTGATCCCATCAATGCACGGTTGGCGTCATCATGTTCCAAGAACGGAATCAAAGAAGCCGCAATAGAAGCAATCTGCTGGGGAGATACGTCCATCAATTCCACCTCGGCAGGAGAAACCACCGGATAGTCAGCATCCTGACGGGATTTTACCTTATCACGTACAAAAGTACCATCATCATTCAAAGGAGCATTGCCCTGAGCAATAATCTTGGCTTCCTCTTCTTCAGCAGTGAGGTAAACCAGACCTTCGTCAGAAAGATCAACCTTACCCTCTGTCACTTTACGGTATGGAGTTTCAATGAAGCCGAGCTCGTTGATTTTCGCAAACACACAGAGTGAAGAAATCAAACCGATGTTCGGGCCTTCAGGGGTCTCGATAGGACAAAGACGTCCGTAGTGAGTATAGTGTACGTCACGAACCTCGAAACCAGCACGCTCACGTGACAGACCGCCAGGTCCTAAGGCAGACATACGGCGCTTATGGGTAATCTCGGCCAGCGGATTGGTTTGGTCCATGAACTGTGACAAAGCATTCGTTCCGAAGAATGAATTGATAACAGAAGAGATTGTTTTGGCGTTAATCAAGTCAATCGGAGTAAAGACTTCATTGTCACGGACGTTCATACGCTCGCGGATAGTACGCGACATACGTGCCAGACCGATAGCAAACTGATTGGACAACTGCTCGCCCACTGTACGCACACGACGGTTGCTCAAGTGGTCGATATCGTCCACGTCTGCTTTCGAGTTAATCAACTCGATGAGATATTTGATGATTTCGATAATATCTTCCTTGGTAAGGACACGCACGTCCATATCTGTCGTCAAGTTCAACTTTCTGTTGATACGATAACGACCTACATCACCCAGGTCATATCTCTTTTCTGAGAAGAACAAGTTATTGATAACCTCGCGTGCACTGGCATCATCAGCAGGGTCTGCATTACGCAACTGGCGATAGATGTAGAGTACAGCTTCTTTTTCCGAGTTACTCGGGTCCTTCTGCAGAGTATTATATATAATAGAATAGTCAGACTGGTTCGGCTCTTCCTTGTGTACGAGGATATTCTGAACTCCCGACTCTAATATAATGTCAACATGCTCCGGCTCGATTACTGTTTCACGGTCGATAACGACTTCGTTACGCTCGATGGAAACAACCTCACCGGTATCTTCGTCTACAAAATCCTCAATCCATGTTTTCAACACACGTGCGGCCAACTTACGTCCCACCATCTTCTTGAGACTCGTCTTGTTCACCTTCACGTCTTCCGCCAAATTAAAAATCTCGAGAATGTCCTTGTCATTCTCAAAACCGATGGCTCTCAGCAAAGTGGTAACCGGCAATTTCTTCTTACGGTCAATGTACGCATACATGACATTGTTAATGTCGGTGGCAAACTCAATCCACGAACCCTTGAACGGGATGATACGGGCTGAGTACAACTTGGTACCGTTGGCATGTACGCTCTGTCCGAAGAATACGCCCGGTGAACGGTGAAGCTGGGATACAACCACACGTTCCGCACCGTTGATGACGAATGTGGCTTTATCCGTCATGTAAGGAATAGGGCCAAGGAACACGTCTTGAATGACCGTGTCAAAATCCTCATGGTCAGGGTCGGTACAATATAATTTCAATTTTGCCTTCAAAGGCACGCTATATGTAAGCCCTCGCTCTATACATTCATCAATGGTATAGCGCGGCGGATCAATATAGTAGTCCAAAAACTCAAGAACAAAATTATTTCTTGTATCGGCAATGGGGAAGTTTTCAGCAAATACTTTATACAGTCCCTCGTTCTTACGCTTCTCGGGTGGAGTGTCCAGTTGTAGAAAGTCTTTGAATGACTTCAATTGTACTTCCAGAAAATCCGGATATTCAAGCGGATTCTTAGTCGAAGCAAAATTAACTCTTTGATTTACAGTATTTGAAGACATCTGTTAATGGATTTGTAGAACTTAATTTTAAATATATACACAAAAAGGTTAAGAACCCTTTTCACTAAGGGTTCCTAACCGAATTACCTGATTTACAGGCTAATGTTATTTAAGTTCAACTTCAGCTCCAGCTTCTTCCAATGTTTTCTTCAATGATTCTGCTTCGTCCTTAGCCAAACCTTCCTTTACTACGCTAGGAGCACCGTCTACCATGTCCTTAGCTTCCTTCAAGCCAAGACCGCAAGCTTCCTTAACGGCTTTAACTACCTGAAGTTTAGCTGAGCCAGCGCTCTTCAATACTACGTCGAAAGAAGTCTTTTCTTCTGCGGCAGCAGCACCACCGGCTGCAGGACCAGCAGCAACAGCTACAGCTGCAGCAGCAGGTTCAATACCATATTCTTCTTTCAGGATTGTTGCAAGTTCATTAACTTCTTTTACTGTCAAGTTAACTAATTGTTCTGCAAAAGCTTTCAAATCTGCCATTTTTGTATGATTTTTAATTGTTTAAATACTAAATAAATTGATATAATTCTTTTTCCGAAATTTACGCTTCGGGACGTTCACCAAGAGTCTTAAGAACTCCGTGGAGGGTGTTACCACCTGATTGCAGAGCAGAAATAACATTCTTGGCCGGTGACTGCAGCAATGCAACAATATCGGCAATAACTTCATTCTTGCTCTTGATACTTACGAGAGCATCCAACTGGTCAGCACCAACATAGAAGCTTTCTTCCGCATACGCAGCCTTCAGTCCGGGAATACCGTTCTTAGCCTTATCTTTAATCAACTTGGCCGGAGCGTTAGCAACGTTGCTGAACATTACGGCAGTTGTACCTTTCAGAGAACCATAAAGCGGAGAAAAGTCTTCTTCCAGGCTCTCCAATGCCTTGTGAAGCAATGTATTCTTAACTACCATCAATTTGATGTCAGCCTTGAAACATTCTCTTCTCAACATGCTGGTTGTAGCAGCATTCATGGCAGTGGTATCCACCAAATAGAAGTGACCGTATTCCTTCACTGTAGCAGCAATCTGCTCAATAATCGTACTTTTATCTTCCTTTCTCATTATTACTCCGTTTTATTAGATTTCTTCTACTGTTTTCGGGTCAATCTTGATGCCCGCACTCATCGTGCTAGAAAGATAAATACTCTTAATATATGTACCCTTGGCTGCAGTCGGTTTCAATTTATTCAAAGTAGAGATGAATTCTTTCGCATTGTCACGAATTTGCTCAGCACTAAATGAAACTTTACCGATAGAAGTATGAACAATACCACTCTTGTCAACCTTGAAGTCGATTTTGCCTTGTTTTACTTCTCTTACAGCTTTAGCAACATCCATAGTTACAGTGCCACTCTTTGGGTTAGGCATCAATCCACGAGGACCGAGCACACGACCGAGTGCACCAATTTTACCCATGATAGACGGCATAGTGATAATCACATCAATATCAGTCCATCCACCTTTGATCTTTTCAATATATTCGTCAAGACCAACATAGTCAGCTCCGGCTTCTTTTGCAGCAACTTCAGCATCTGGTGTACAAAGCACCAAAACGCGTACAACCTTACCAGTACCGTGAGGAAGTGATACAACACCTCTCACCATCTGGTTGGCCTTACGCGGGTCAACGCCCAAACGTACGTCAATATCCAGAGAAGCGTCAAACTTGGTATAAGTGATTTCTTTTACCAACTGAGCAGCTTCCTTGAGAGAGTATGCTTTCCCTGCTTCAATTTTTTCTGCAGCCAACTTTTGATTTTTTGTCAGTTTACCCATTCTAATTGAAGTTTATTAATTATTAACCGGGAACTCCCCTTTTACAGCGATACCCATACTTCTAGCTGTACCGGCAACCATTTTCATGGCAGCTTCTACAGTGAAACAGTTCAAGTCAACCATTTTGTCCTGAGCAATCGTACGAACTTGTTCCCAAGTAATCTCGGCAACTTTCTTACGGTTAGGCTCAGCAGAACCACTCTTTTGCTTCGTCACTTCCAACAACTGGATAGCCACGGGAGGAGTCTTGATTACAAAATCGAAAGACTTGTCTGCGTAGTAAGTGATAATCACAGGAAGAATCTTTCCTGCTTTGTCTTGGGTTCTGGCGTTGAATTGCTTGCAAAACTCCATGATATTGATACCCTTGGAACCCAATGCAGGTCCTACTGGGGGTGATGGATTTGCCGCGCCTCCTTTAATCTGTAATTTGATTAATCCAGCAACTTCTTTAGCCATTTTCTAATTGATTTATATGTATAAATATTAATGAAGAATACTACAGCGTAACACCTGCACTATTCTTTTTCAACTTGCATAAAGCCCAATTCGAGCGGAGTCTTCCGTCCGAATATCTTGACCATGACCTTCAGTTTCTTCTTCTCGGTGTTCACTTCTTCAATGATTCCACTGAATCCACTGAACGGACCGTAATTCACTTTTACAGTCTCGCCGACCACATACGGGATATTCAAGTCTTCACCTGATTCCTGCAATTCGTCGACCGTACCAAGTATACGATTCACTTCCGACTGTCTCAGAGGTACGGGTTTGTCCGAACCACCCAAGAACCCTATCACATTAGGAGTATTTCTCAGATGGTGAGCAACCTCACCCACCAGAGCAGCCTCCACCAAAACGTAACCAGGAAGATAACTTCTCTCTTTCACAATTTTCTTACCATTGCGAACCTGATATACCTTTTCGGTAGGAATCAATACCTGAGATACGTAATCACCAAGGTCGCTGTTTTTGATATCAGCTTCAAGGTATTCCTTTACCTTAGCTTCTTTTCCGCTAATAGCACGCAGAACGTACCATTTCTTTTCAATCTCAGACATTTCTTCTTACGTTTAATGTGGATAAACAAATTCCATCAGATGCTGAAAACAGAAGTCCATCGCGAATACTACCACTGCAATTAGTAGGGAAGCATATAAAACAACTACTGCACTGTTAGTAAGTTCAGAATACGTAGGCCACGACACTTTATGAACAAGTTCGTCGTAAGTTTCTTTCAAATAAGCTACAATCTTCTTCATTTCAAAAATATTAGCACGGGAGGAGAGGCTCGAACTCCCGACACCCGGTTTTGGAGACCGGTGCTCTACCAACTGAGCTACTCCCGTTTGAACATAATCAGTTCCCGATAAACACCGGGAACTGATTAAGATTATATTGGTGATTAGTCAAGAATTTCAGTAATCTGACCAGATCCTACCGTACGACCACCTTCGCGGATAGCGAAACGCAGACCTACGTTCAATGCTACCGGGTAAATCAGTTCTACAGTAATTTCTACGTTATCACCAGGCATTACCATTTCAGTTCCTTCCGGAAGAGAGATTTCACCTGTACAGTCCATAGTACGCAGATAGAACTGAGGACGATATTTATTATGGAACGGAGTGTGACGACCACCTTCTTCTTTCTTCAAAACGTAGATAGAAGCTTTGAACTTAGAGTGAGGCTTAATCTGACCCGGCTTACAAAGAACCATACCACGTTTGATTTCGTTCTTGTCGATACCGCGGAGCAGCAAACCTACGTTATCACCGGCTTCACCCTGATCCAGCAATTTACGGAACATTTCAACGCCTGTTACAACAGACTTCTTGTCTTCACCCAAACCGAGGATTTCAACTTCGTCACCTACATGAATAACACCAGCTTCGATACGACCAGTAGCTACAGTACCACGACCAGTGATTGAGAATACATCTTCAACCGGCATCAAGAACGGTTTATCAATGTCACGCGGAGGCAGAGGAATCCAAGTATCGCAAGCTTCCATCAGCTCCATAACTTTTTCTTCCCACTTCTCAACACCATTCAATGCACCAAGAGCAGAACCTTGGATGAACGGAGTGTTGTCACCGTCGAATTCGTAAGCTGAAAGTAGTTCGCGCATTTCCATTTCAACGAGCTCCAACATTTCAGCATCGTCTACCATGTCGCACTTGTTCATGAATACAACCAATCTCGGAACGTTTACCTGACGAGCCAGCAAGATGTGCTCACGAGTCTGAGGCATCGGACCATCAGTAGCAGCAACTACGATGATAGCACCGTCCATCTGAGCAGCACCAGTTACCATGTTCTTTACGTAGTCAGCGTGACCCGGACAGTCTACGTGAGCGTAGTGACGGTTAGCTGTTTCATACTCTACGTGAGAAGTATTGATAGTGATACCTCTTTCCTTTTCTTCAGGAGCGTTATCGATTGAATCGAAAGAGCGCAACTCAGAAAGACCTTTTTTCGCCAACACTGTAGTGATAGCAGCTGTCAACGTGGTTTTACCGTGGTCAACGTGACCAATTGTACCAATGTTTACGTGCGGTTTGGTACGTTCGAATTTCTCTTTAGCCATAGCTTTACTTGTTATTTATTTGATTAATAATCAGCTTTTACATCATTGTGAGCTGTTACCGGGACTTGAACCCGGGACCTCTTCCTTACCAAGGAAGTGCTCTACCGCTGAGCTATAACAGCAAGAAGAATAAGAGTTGTGGGCAAAGATGGATTCGAACCACCGAAGGCGTAAGCCAGCAGATTTACAGTCTGCCCCATTTGGCCACTCTGGTATTTGCCCTAGATTATAAAAGAACTCTTTTTTCCTTAACTGAATCATCACAGAGCGACTTTGTCCGGACAACCTTCCGTTTTCATATCGCCTTCACTCCATGAAGAGAAGAAATCATTCTACTCCATCTCCTAGGCGAGCCTCTTGTCGGATTCGAACCAACGACCCCGAGATTACAAATCACGTGCTCTGGCCAACTGAGCTAAAGAGGCAAGCTCAAAAAATGCAACCGTAACATTCATTACGTGAGCGAAACGGCTGCAAATTTAGGCATTTATTTTTTACCCGCAAAATTTTAGCGGAAAATTATTTGTTTCGTTGTTTTTCCTTGTACTTAACCAGCTGTTTTTCCAAAGCTTCCAGGCATAAATCCACGGCTTCTTCAAACGTATCACAGACCTTGTTTGCATAAAACTCGCCATTGGGAACCATTACTTTCACTCCGGCTTCTTTATTTTCGGCTGCTTCCGGTTTCACCACCTTTAATGACACCTCTACTTTCTTTATATCGTCGTAAAATTTCTCCAACTTAGCAACTTTCTTTTGAATGAAAGATTGCAATTGCTCTGACGCATCAAAGTGAATCGATTGAATTCTTACTTCCATACTTACCTCCTTTTTACTTTAGGCCCGGGGATGAGCCTGATTATACACTTTTTTAAGTTCCTCGAAAGTAGTATGCGTATATATTTCCGTCGTCGCCAGACTCTCGTGCCCGAGGAGTTCTTTTATCGAGCCCAAATCAGCACCATTGTTCAGCATAGCCGTTGCAAAGGTGTGCCTCAGCACGTGGGGACTTCGTTTTTTTACGGTCACTACCTTCGAAAGGTTTCGTTTCACAAGGCATGCTACGATACTGCGGTAAAGCCTCTTTCCGTTCTTCCGGACAAAAAAAGCATCCGAGCGAACCGGAACAGCTTCATTCCGTACATTGACATATTCCCGCATCGAGCACCCCAGCTCCTCATCGAAAGGTATAAGACGTTGCTTATTCCGCTTTCCCGTCACTTTAACGAGAGAAGCCGAAAAATCGATATCCTTGTCATCCAGCCCTATCAATTCTGAAAGTCGCATGCCGGTGGCATAAAACATTTCAATAATCATACGGTCGCGACACCCTTCAAAACCTTCACCAAAGTCCATATCGTCCAGCAACCTATCCATCTCGCCTTCTCTCAGGAATACCGGAAGCGGCTTTTTCTTCTTGAGTCCCGTCACTTTCCGCAACGGGTCTACCGCAATCTCGCCTTTCCTCAGAAGGAACTTATAGTATGCCCGGACAGAACTCAGCTTCCGGTTTATCGTATTAGAGGCAAGCCCCTTGTCCATCAAGGAAGCAATCCATTCACGAACAAGTCCCGCATCTACATCCGACGGAGCAAAGTTCCCCAACATTTCTTCTCCAAACTTCTGCAGTTCAAGAATATCTGCCCGATAGTACTCGACCGTACCTCTGGAATAATTCCGTTCGTACAGAAGGTAGTCAAGAAAAGAATCTGTCAACAACATATCGCTACATATCTAAATCATGCAACGAATTTATGAAAAAGAATTCAATAATTCAAAGGAATTTACGAATTATTAATCTTCTACTTGCTGAAGTTGTTGAACGTAAACTGCGCGTTCTTTCTTAAGTCTTTTAGTTACAGACGGTTTATCAAACTGTTGTCTGCGTCTCAACTCCTTAACTGTGCCAGTTTTTTCAAACTTTCTTTTGAATTTCTTCAGCGCTTTTTCAATGTTTTCGCCTTCTTTTACAGGTACTACAATCATTTTGTTTTAATTAAATGTTATTGGTTAAAAAATCTCACGATTAAATTGAGCGGCAAAATTACACATACTTTCTTTATTTACAAAACTTTCTGCCAAAAAAACCACAATTCAGGCCAGGCTTCTTTCATTTTAGGGAGTTATCGGGAGTTTGTGGCGATAGTATCGCTCAGCATTAACAGAGCTATCGGATTCAGACTCCTGAGCCCGAAGGGGGATAATTCTTTCCGGATTCTGACAACTTCCTTCAATGGAAGAGCCGTCCGATCAGGCCGAAAAGCCACAAGTCCTCCAGGCTGCGGTTTGAACATATCGCCCTCAGGCCCCACACTCCCTTCATCGGAGGCTCTCTCTCTGCTCGCAAGACGGCCTGCCACAGGGAATGAGTCTGTTTCAGCCTATGAGGAAAGGTTATCTTCAGGTTGAAGATGTATGTATTCAAGGTGAAGATGTAAATCTTCACGGTAAAGATTTATATCTTCAGGCTGAAGATAAATCTTTACCATAGACTGAAGCAGGCTGTCTGACGGACTGTATACGGCCTGCTTCCAGACTGAAACCGCTTCTTTACAAGCGTGTGGCAAGAAGAAGAGTAAAGTATAAGAAAACCGGGCGAGGCCACCCATTTATTGGAAGAAAAGCTGTAACTTTGGGGAAGATATGACATAACAAATACCTATCGGGTACTCTAAATCAAGAATCAAGATATGGACAAGAAGATCATCAAAGAAAGAATCAACGCCTTACGGGCTACATTCGGCAAAGAGGGCATAGCCGCCTTCATCATTCCCAGCACAGATGCCCACATGAGCGAATACGTCGCCCCCCATTGGAAAGCGAGAGAGTGGATTTCGGGCTTCACTGGTTCGGCCGGAACCGTAGTCGTCACCTGCAATAAAGCCGGACTATGGACCGATTCCCGTTACTTTCTGCAAGCCGCCCGGCAGTTGGAGGGAACCGGCATAGAACTCTACAAAGAAATGCTGCCGGAAACTCCCTGCATCCCCACTTTTCTGAGCGACACACTGAAACCGGGAGATACGGTAGGCATAGACGGCCAGGTATTCTCCGTGGAAGAAGTGCTGCAACTGGAAAAGCAACTTCATAAGAACGGCATATCCATGAAGAATATTTCCGACCCGATGAGCCCGATATGGCCGGAAAGGCCGGAAAGGCCGGAAAGTCCCGCCTTTATTCATGACCTGAAATATGCCGGAAAGACTTGTCGGGAGAAACTGGACTCTCTCCGGCTGAGAATGAAGGAGACGAATGCCGAAGCCTTGCTGATTTCCTCGCTGGACGAAATAGCCTGGACGCTGAACATCCGTGGCAACGACGTACATTGCAATCCGGTAGTGGTGAGCTACCTGATAGTCGGAGAGCATGACGCCTGCTTCTTCGTCGAACCGCGGAAAGTCACGAAAGAACTCGCCAACCATCTGACAGAAGCCGGAGTATCTATACATGATTATGGGGAGATAAAGCAATTCCTCCACAACATAAAGGCGCAAAGCATCTTGCTGAACCCGGCCAAAACAAATTATGCCACCTACTCGGCCATCTGCCCCGACTGCCGGATTATCGAAGGCGCCTCTCCCGTCGCCCTGTTGAAAGCAATCCGCAACGAACGGGAAATAGACGGCATCCATGCGGCCATGCAACGCGACGGGGTGGCACTGGTGAAGTTCCTGAAATGGCTGGAGGAGGCTGTTCCCGCAGGCAACGAAACGGAAATCAGCGTAGACAGGAAACTTCACGAATTCCGTGCCGCGCAACCACTCTATATGGGAGAAAGCTTCGATACCATTGCCGGATACAAGGAGCACGGAGCCATCGTTCACTACGAGGCCACTCCGGAAACGGACGTACCGTTGAAACCCAAGGGATTCCTACTGCTGGACTCGGGTGCGCAATACCTGGATGGCACCACCGACATCACCCGCACCATCGCGCTGGGAGAACTGACCGAAGAAGAGAAGACGGACTACACCCTGATACTGAAAGGACATATCGATCTCGCCATGGCCGTCTTTCCGGAAGGTACGCGAGGAGCGCAACTGGATGTGCTGGCCCGCATGCCGATATGGCAGCACCACATGAACTTCCTGCATGGTACGGGACACGGCGTAGGCCATTTCCTCAATGTGCACGAAGGACCGCAAAGCATCCGCATGAACGAGAATCCGATAACCTTACAGCCCGGAATGGTTACTTCCAACGAGCCGGGCGTCTATAAAGCCGGAAGCCATGGAATACGCACGGAAAACCTGGTGCTGACCGTAAAGGATGGTGAAGGCATGTTCGGCAATTACCTGAAATTCGAGACCATCACCCTCTGCCCCATCTGCAAGAAAGGTATCATCAAAGAGATGCTGACGGCAGAAGAAACGGCATGGCTGGACAACTATCACCGGCATGTATACGAAAGACTTTCGCCAAGCCTGAACGAAGAAGAGCGGGAATGGCTGAAGGAAGCATGCAGCAAGCTAACCACTAATCACTAAAAAAATGGCATTAATAAAATCAGTAAGAGGATTTACTCCCGAAATCGGAGAGAATTGTTTCCTGGCGGACAATGCTGTTGTCATTGGCGACGTAAAGACGGGACGGGACTGCAGCATCTGGTTCAGCACCGTGCTGCGGGGCGACGTAAACTCAATCCGCATAGGGAACGGAGTAAACATCCAGGATGGAAGCGTGCTCCACACCTTGTACGAGAAATCGACCATAGAGATAGGCGACCATGTGTCCGTGGGGCACAATGTGACCATCCACGGAGCTACCATCAAGGACTATGCTTTGATAGGGATGGGCTCCACCATCCTTGACCACGCAGTAGTGGGCGAAGGAGCCATTGTCGCTGCAGGTTCCCTAGTATTGAGCAATACGATCATCGAACCGGGAAGCATTTGGGGAGGAGTCCCCGCCAAGTTCATCAAGAAAGTGGCTCCGGAACAGGCCAAGGAGCTGAACCTGAAGATTGCACACAACTATCTGATGTATTCCGACTGGTACAAATAAAGGGAGGCAAGGCGCCTCCCAAAAGCAGGGCGATAGAGGGATGCCATTCCATCACCTCTATCGCCCTATCACTTTTATCACTCTTTACTTTTCTAAAAGTTTATCATACTCATTATCTTATCCGTTGCACCGGCATTACTGGTCACATAATTGCTCGCATTCATGCCTGATTCGCGCAAGAAGACTTCATCTGCCAACATACGGTCGAGCAACGTTTTCAGTTCCTCATAATCCTTCACCGAGAAAGCGCCTTTTGCCTCCAGCAACTGGATGGCCTCCTGAAATTTCTGATACTTCGGTCCGAAAATCACCGGAATGCCATAAACCGCAGCCTCAAGGGTATTGTGGATTCCCACCCCGAAACCACCTCCGATATAGGCAATCTCACCATAGCGGTAGATGGAGGAGAGCAGCCCGAAGCAGTCGATAATCAGGCAGTCGGCCTTACGGACATTCTTCTCGTCGGCACGGGTATAGCGCACGTAGGGGCGTTTCAGTTTACGGATAATCTCTACCAGATGGTTCTCGTCGATGACGTGCGGAGCTATAATCAACTTCACCTCCGGATGCTGGTTGAAGTATTCGATAAACAAATCCTCGTCCGGCTGCCAGGAGCTTCCTGCCACGAAAGTCATCGTGTTGTTCTTGAAAAGCTCCACCAAAGGCAGATGTTTAGCTTCCTCACGAATCTGCAGCACACGGTCAAAACGAGTATCGCCCACCACCGTGACACGACCGATGCCTATTTTCGCCAGATAGCGTTTGGAGCGTTCATTCTGCACAAACAAGTGGTCGAAGTCACGCAGCACATGTCTGTAGGTACCGCCATACCACTTGAAGAATACTTGTCCGCGGCGGAAAATGGAGGAAATGCTGTACACCGGAATACGGCGCTTGTGCAGTTCGTCCAGATAGTTCTTCCAGAACTCGTACTTGATGAAGAATGCCATACAGGGATTCACGATATCCAGAAACTTCTTCACATTGCGGGGCTTGTCGAAAGGCAGATAACAGACGACGTCTGCCCCCCTATAATTCTTGCGGACCTCATAGCCCGACGGTGAGAAGAAAGTCAGCAGAATACCGTAATCCGGATATTTGGCACGGATTTTCTCAATCAACGGCCGTCCCTGCTCGAACTCCCCCAAAGAAGCGGCATGGAACCAGATATAGCGCACGTCCTTCTCCAACTGCTGCCTGAGAAGTTCATAGACCACCCAGTGTCCCTTCATCATCTTTCGGGGCTTACGGCTAAATGGAGCTGCCAGATGCACCAGAATATCGTAGATGGCTATTGCCAAGTCATATAGCATACTATATGGATTAAGGATGAAGAAGATTTATTCACTTTAAAGCATCAACAGCACGCTGTATGCGGGCCAACGTTTCTTCCTTGCCAATCAGCTCGGTAATGTCGAACATGTGCGGGCCTTTACATTCGCCCACCACTGACAAGCGGAAGGCATTCATCACATTTCCCATGTGATAGCCACGCTCGGTAATCCAACCAATCACAATATCTTCGGAAGCCTTGGTGGAGAAATCCCCGATGCCGCGCAACACATCCATCAACTCGGTCATGATGCGCGGAGTATCTTCCGACCAACGTTTCTTCACATCCTTTGCCGCATATTCCGTGGGGGCTACGAAGAAGAAACGGGTCTGGTCCCACAGTTCCTTTACGAAGTTGACGCGTCCCTTCACCAGTGAAACCACTTTCGTTAGGAACTCGTCACTATAGTTGGAGGCGTCTATGCCGTTGGATTCCAGCACCGGTCTGAAAAGACAAGCTATCTCCGCATCCGGTTTCATCATGATATACTCATGGTTGAACCAGATACCTTTCTTATAGTCGAATTTGGCACCCGACTTGCTGCAATGGCTCAAGTCGAACAATTTCACCAATTCATCCATAGACATCAGCTCCTGGTCATTACCCGGATTCCAGCCCAGCAGAGCCAGGAAATTAATGACTGCTTCGGGCAGATAACCTGATTCGCGGTAGCCTGAGGAGACATCTCCCGACTTGGGGTCATGCCACTCCAACGGGAAAACCGGAAAGCCCAGGCGATCTCCGTCACGCTTACTCAATTTGCCGTTGCCCTCGGGCTTCAGCAACAAGGGCAGATGGGCAAAGGCTGGCATGGTATCCTCCCACCCAAAGGCACGGTAGAGCAATACATGCAGCGGTGCCGAAGGCAACCATTCCTCACCGCGTATCACATGGGACACCTCCATCAAATGGTCGTCCACAATATTGGCCAGATGGTAAGTAGGAAGTTCATCTGCCGATTTATAAAGAACCTTGTCATCAAGAATGGAAGAGTTTATCACTACTTCCCCACGAATCAGGTCGTTCACATGCACATCCTCGTTCGGCTCTATCTTGAAACGCACCACGTACTGCTTGCCGGCAGCAATCAGCGCGTCCACCTCTTCTTTGGGAAGGGTCAGCGAATTGCGCATCTGCATGCGGGTAGAAGCATCGTACTGGAAGTTCGCAATCTCCGCACGCTTTGCTTCCAGCTCTTCAGGAGTATCGAAAGCGATATAGGCTTTTCCGGCCTCCAGCAAAACCTGAACATACTTCTTGTATATTTCCCGACGTTCTGACTGACGGTATGGACCATGGTCTCCACCGAAACTCACGCCCTCGTCAAACGGAATGCCCAACCACTTGAAAGACTCCAGGATATATTCTTCTGCACCCGGCACAAATCGGTTGGAATCAGTATCTTCAATACGAAATATCAAATCTCCTCCATGCTGACGCGCAAAGAGATAATTGTATAAAGCTGTACGCACACCGCCGATGTGCAACGCCCCCGTAGGACTCGGGGCAAAACGGACCCTGACCTTTCTTTCTGTCATAATCTACCTTACTTATAAATATTTTAGATGGCAAAATTAAACCTTTTTTTCCACACTAATGTTTTTTTTTGTACTTTTCGCAAAAATTTCAGTTGATATGGGCTATTCCAATACCAAAAGAGAGTTCTCGCTCAGAGATTTGTTATACAGAGCACTGATATTCATCGGCACTGTGGGAGTCATTGTTTATTTCCTGCCGCGCGACGGCAAGTTCAATTACCAGTTCGACCTGGATAAACCGTGGAAGTACGGCCAGCTCATGGCCACATTCGACTTTCCCATCTACAAGGCCGACGAAGTGGTGAAGCATGAGCAAGACAGTATCCTTGCCTCCTTCCAACCATATTTCCAGCTGGACAAAAGCATCGAAAAGAGTGTGATTGGCAAACTGAGAAGTAATTATCAGGCTCATCTGCACAGCCTGCTTCCATCTACCGATTACGTCCGCTTCCTGGAAAGGAAACTGTCCGAAGTATATCACACCGGCATCGTTTCTACCGAGAGGCTGGCGCAACTGCATAAAGACAGCACTTCAGCTATCATGATTATCAATGATAAAATGGCAAGCCAGCAAAATATGGACAAAATCTATTCCGTAAAAGATGCCTACAACTATATACTTACAGCCGATACCGCGCACTACCGTCCGGACATTCTGCGGCAATGTTCACTGAACGAGTATCTGTTTCCCAACCTGACCTACGATGAGGAGCGAACTGAAACGGCCAAGAAAGAGATGCTCGACAATTACTCATGGGCCAACGGTATCGTACTTAGCGGCCAAAAAATAATCGACCGCGGCGAAATCATCAACCAAGAAACATACAACATACTTGAGAGTCTGAGAAAAGAATCCATCAAGCGTAGCGAATCCATCGGACAGAAACGGCTGATGTTGGCAGGACAAGTCTTATATGTCAGTATCTTCATTCTGTGTTTCATGCACTATCTCGACTTGTTCCGTAAGGATTATTATAAGCGCAGAGGAAACCTTGCCCTGCTCTTCGCCTCCATCATGTTCTATTGTATAGTAACAGCCGTAATGGTTGCCAACAATATATATAATGTATATATCATTCCGTATGCCATGCTGCCGGTCATTATCCGGGTGTTCCTCGACTCGCGCACAGCTTTCATCGCACAAGTCACTACCATCCTGATATGCTCCATCTGCCTGCGCTATCCGCATGAATTCATTCTTCTACAACTCTCGGCGGGGCTGGTTGCCATCTTCAGTCTGAGAGAACTCTCGCAACGTTCACAACTCTTCCGGACAGCCATTCTTGTCATACTGACCTATGCCGCTGTTTATTTTGCCTTCGAACTGATTACAGAAAACGACTTGACAAAAATCAACGGAAGCATGTACACCTATTTCGTCATCAACGGAGTACTGCTGCTGTTCACTTATCCCTTGCTCTTCCTAGTGGAAAAAACGTTCGGCTTTACCTCCAATGTCACCCTGGTGGAATTGTCCAACATCAACAACAGCCTGTTGCGCCGCATGTCCGAGACCGTTCCCGGTACCTTCCAGCATTCCATGCAGGTTGCCAACCTTGCGGCGGAAGCAGCCAACCGTATCGGAGCCAAAAGCCAGCTGGTACGTACAGGAGCACTGTATCATGACATCGGCAAGATGGAGAACCCGGTGTTCTTCACCGAGAACCAGTCAGGCAGAGTCAACCCGCACAAGAATTTGGGCTATGAGCAAAGTGCCCTGGTCGTCATCAGCCATGTGACGGACGGACTGAAACTGGCCGAGAAGAACAATCTCCCCAAAGTAATCAAGGATTTCATCACCACTCACCATGGCCGTGGGAAAACGAAGTATTTCTATATCTCCTGGAAAAACGAACACCCCGGTGAAGACCCTAACGAGGAGGCATTCACCTACCCCGGTCCCAACCCGTTCACCAAAGAGCAGGCTATCCTGATGATGGCCGACTCGGTGGAAGCCGCTTCACGCAGTCTGCCCGAATATACGGAAGAGAGCATCAGCAACCTGGTAGACAAGATTATCGATTCGCAAGTGGCAGAAGGCTATTTCAAGGAATGTCCCATCACCTTCAAGGATATTGCCACCGTGAAAAACGTATTCAAGGAGAAGCTGAAGACCATATACCATACCCGCATCAGTTATCCCGAACTTAAAAAATAAGAACTATGGAAGTGACCAGTAAAGAACAGAAAAGAGCCGAACTACTGCTGCAAAGCCAGCACATCGGACTGCACCAAATCAAGAGTTTCAGTTTCATGAGGCGTTACCACCAGATTCCCCGCAAAAGCAACCTGGTTGCAAAAGACAAATATGGTCCGGGCATACTGACTTTACATCTAAAGGATGGGAAAGAAAAAGCAATCTATCTGCCTCCTTTCCGTCACCCTTCCTCGGTCATCCGCTATCTGGTCTCTCAAGAAATCCCCTTCGACAACTATTCACCAAGGGAACGGGCAGTCGCAGAGATTCCCACAGAAACATACCGGCGTCCGTCACTCTATATGTTCTGGTTCTTTGTCTTATTCCTTATGTTCCTTATATTGGGATATTATTCCATCAGTGGCAACGTATGGTGGGGGTTCATCCCGGCTATCATTTCATTTGCATTAAGTCTTTTTTTCATCAGCATGCTGATGACCCGCTTCTGCTACCTGACGCTGGACAATGATGACCTCATCATACACAGCGTAGGCAGGACCATCCGCTATCCGTATCAGAACCTGAGAAAAGTAAACTTCGACTTTGCCCGCGAACAGAATTTCACGCACGTCATGGAATTGTTGGATAACGATTACCGTTACCGTCTGTTCTATATCGGAAGGGTTTCGAGGAAGAAGCTGAATGAGATTGCCGGACACCTGCAACAAGCCGGAGTAGACGCCACCTGCAGCTTGAATGATAACAAGCGGTTCTTCCAGGATACTCATATCAGCCACTAAACAGACATTAGCCAACAAATAAGCTGCCGGATACGACATCATTCCCGTTTCGCAGATTTCAGAATAATGCCTTTGCACTTACTCTCAATTTATTTATATTGCAGGATAAACCCTTTATAAATAAATTGGAAATGAGCAGAAATGAAATTACCTTACAGGAGATGTTCTCCTTGGTCATCGGTGAACTCCGGGAAGGCGGCAGATGGGGGACGGCACACATCTACCAATCGGCGGTGAATGCATTCTCGGTATTCAACAAGGGGCAACCCATGCCCATGCGCAGGCTGAGCCCCACCGTGCTGAAGAGATTCGAAAACTTCCTCAGGC
>NZ_JAMZEE010000056.1:0-21507 GCF_024704895.1 Bacteroides muris (ex Fokt et al. 2023)
TTCCTCAGAAAAATCTTCTCCAATTCTTCAGGGGAGTATTTGGATAACAGATTCAAGATTCCGACCAGCGTGCGGCCTACACGTTCCGCCGTATTCTCATTCTCCTGGGTAGCGTACCGTACCTGTAGGGCAAGTTCCTTGAGTATGTCAATCGTATCTGCCATATTATGAAACAAATGCCTTCCGGCAGTTCAAAGCTTTATAAGGTTCGGACAGACTAACAGCCGCAATCACGCCATAAAGCTGGTTATCATTGTTCACCACATAATCCGCTTCTACATCTTCCAAGGAAAAAGCGAGCCACAGCCTTTTCATCCTTTTGTCTTCCAAAATTTGGTTGAGCAGCTCATCAAGAATACGTTCGCACTTGTCAAGGGCAGCCTCTATCTGCTCATAGTCGGAGGTGTCGGACACATGCTCCACAATGAAGAGCAAGTAATCGCGGTCTTTTCGGTATGCACCCGGATTACCGCCGTAACCGAATCCTGAGCCACGGTCCACAATCACTGCCGGATAGTGGAGCACGCTGTCCAGTGCCGTATGCTTCTCCCGTTCTGATGAGAGGAAGTGTACTTCATCATTCTCCTTGTGCCGGATATCGACATGGCGTTCGGCCAAATTCTCCATGTACTCTGAAAATGTCATTTCTTCTGTTTTTGAGCGTCACGTATTCTTTTATTGAGCAGGCGGAACGCCGTTGCCACCGGCATCGCCTGGTATTTCTCCATCACTGCCACATCGTCACCGACAAAAGCGTCGAAGATGTCGAGCCAGTTGACAGACGGTGCGGCGGGACTTTTCCGCTTTTCCTCCGGTTCATCATCCAACGGAAAGAGGAAAGGAAAAGCCTTTGAAAGCCACCTCTTGACAAAAACGTAGTTCAGGAATACGGCATACTTGACGTGCCTGTCAATTTTTGCCACCTTCATTATCCGTTTTTGCAGTATCAGCGGTTTCTGCCTGCTAAATAAGCCGTTTTTCCCACCCGACGGTAGGACAATATATTCGTTGTCTTTCAAATAGAGCATTGATACGAAAGTGTCCAGTGAGGCATCCTTGCCGTCACGGACATATCGGTTGAAAGCAGTGTCCACGTGCATGAAGTGTTCGAAACACATCCCTTTCAGGCGTTCCCCCGGCGCTTTCAGCCCGGAGACGGCAGGAAGGATAAAGCGGTCCATCCGGACACGGCAGTCGCTGATGAACTCCACCAGTTCGCTCAGCTTATAACTGTAATAGGTGTCGGAACCGACCCTGGACGGCAGGGAATAGAACTCCTTCAGGAAGGAGGGTTCGTCCATTTCCTGAAGATAAAGCCGCGAGACGAGCAGGAACTGTGCCGGTGTCAGTTCCTCCCATTTCTGGGGTACCCGACGGATTATCTCATGGCGGATTCCGAATCTACGGTATGCAATGCGAAGCTCCCTCATGTCCAGAACGTGCGTTTATGGTCATTGTCCCGGTCGTATATCTGCCTGGGATCACCCTCATAGAAATTCTCAAAACAGTTCCGTACCGTACGCAGCAGCACGGTCATGTACATGTCCGCATCCGCTTTCAGATTCTGAATCTGTACGGCGATACGCTCCGCATCGACGGGTCTCTTCTCCTCATTGCCCTTCTCACCCGGCTGTACAGTGGTGAAGTACAGCCCCCGGTCTGTGACGCTACCCGTCTCCATCAGCAGCCGTCTGACCGCCATTGCCACAATGTAGCGGGAGCAGGCAAGGCGCAACCGCTCCACACTCTTCCGGGCTTCTTCGTCTTCTGGGGGATTTACCAGTCCGTCAATCAGATGCTCATACAGCTTGTCACCGATGGCCGGCTGAAGGAGCATCTCCTCGGCAAACTTCAGGTGCGGCTGCAGGCGAAGGAAAACAATCCGGCTGCCATTGATAAAACAGACGTCATTGACATCCGCGGTACTGCGGACAATGGCTGATTTACGGTCCTGATAGGCCCGGGAGGACGCGAACTCCGGATATTCGGCTATATGGGCATACAGAAACTCAAGCAGCTCGTCGAGCGCATTGAACCCCTTGTTGCGTAACGATGCCCGCAGGTTATCTTCCTGGTACTTGTACACCTGCTGGAATGATTCACCGTTGTCGGATTTCTGACGTTGGAAGCCCGCATCGGTGATACGCATGCTGACTTCATCGAAATCGTTCCAGAACGCCAGGTTCGCGTTTGCGCGTTTGCAGATCTCCAGCAGGCGGCTGTCCAGTTTCTCCCGTTCGGTTGCCCCTTCGGTATTCTGTTCCAATACATCCGGATTTGGACCGAATTCGTATATCTCGACCACTTCGCCTGCCATCGCATCGCCCAATAACGGTACGAGGTATTGCCGGAAAGCATTCCGGAGCGGTGCCTCCATCATGTCAAAGGAGATGGCGGTGTTCACCTTCATCACCGCTTTCAGCTCCTTGCCGTTGTTCCATTTTTTTGCACTGAATATCATTAGCTCAATGTTTTTTTGGTACCGCTGCCGGTATCGAGGGTTACTAAAACGGTATTGCGGAAACGCAGCTCGCATTCCGGCATGCCGTTCATTTTGATGTAGAGTTCTATTGGGTCCAGGATGTTCTGCCGGTCAATCCATGCGTTGGCAATGTTCACAAGGAACGCCTCACGGATATTGGAACCGCCCTGGTTGCCGGCATAGGTGCCACCGGGCATACCTGCACCGAGCACATTCGGGTTCACCATCAATGCAAACAGAATTTCCGAGTTGGCGGCTGCCGACACCGGAAGATTGTCACTGCCCTGGTATTTGTTCTCCAGCGGCTTGATTTTCCATTCCTCCTCAATCCTGCCGTTCATCTCGTTCATGGCATAATGCGAGAAGATGGGCTTCTCCGCATTGTCCGGTCCGCAAAGGTTCTGCTCCACAGAATCCATGTACTTCTGTATGACCGCCTCACGTTCCTTGGCAGAATAGTCCTTGGACGGGTATTTCTTCTCCCAGTAGGAATACGGTATCTGTACATGCCACTTCCAGGTTATCTGGTTCTTGTAGGCTTTCTTGAGGAAATGGGGGATAAGATGGGCTATCTCCACCCATCCACAAACGTAGGCAGGCCACCAGATGGGCATGCCGTAAAGGTCATCGTTGCTCCAGCTGTCGCGTACCGGCATGATGAAACCGTCCTTCACCTTTCCGGCAAACTTCAACACCTCGGCGTGCATCTGCGGGTCGTATTCGGAGAGGACATCCAGCCTGGTGTATTGTCCCTTGTCCGGACGTTGCGGCCAATATCCGGAAACGATGCACTTGCAGGCTCCGTATTCGTCCACTTCGGAATAGCGGCGGTAAAGCGCATTGACCGGATTGACTCCTGCAAAAGAATTGCCGGCAGCCGACGGCACAAACTGGACGGCACCGTTACCGAACTTCAGGTAATCCCGAAGCACCTTCTCCATGTAGCGCCTCACATTCCGGGAAGCAATAAAAGCTTGTACCCGGCTATCGGTAACGGGCTTCAGCATCTCGTTGCCGCCATTGTCGTAACCCGCCACCCTGCATGGATAAATACCCTGACCGAGAGTCAGATTTCGGAGGAATTTCAGTCCGGTGTTGAGCACGCTGGTATTCCCGATTTCCTCAGCCGCCTTCTGGGGGAAATCATTCTCATCTCCCCATGGACGCACCTTCACTCCGTCGATGTCTATATAGGAAACATTCGACAAGTCATATGGCGCCAGGATTCGGGTACGCTCCTTCATTTCGTTTTGGGGTGTCCCCGTCGTTTCGCCGAATATGTACGTGGACTGCATCAGCAGGGGAATGCCGCTTGAATTAAACAATATGTTCATCAGAATATTATTTTCTTTTTGTTATACTCCAGTATCAGGTCAATATCCACAGGGTAGGGGTGTCCTTCCGGATTTCCCTTGCAGTCGCAGGGCTGCACGCCCCGGAGCTGGTATTCCTTCATGTTCATGCGTCCTGCACCGCAGGCATAGGCCTGGGGCATGAAATAGACCTTGCCTTCCTTACTGACGAACTTTATCGAAAAGATGCGCCGGCGTCCGCGTTCGTCCGTGCGGATGTCCATGTCGGCCAGAGCCAGGTTTCTGCGTATTGTCTCCATATCATTATATCATTCAAATGTTCTGTCAAATGTGTAGTCAAATATTCCTCCACCGAACGAGTAACGGTCAAATACCTGGTGCTTTCTGCTTGCCGGGCAGAAGGTGAGGTTCACGTTCACCCGCTGGTTTCCCATCTTGGTATGGGTAAAGTCAATGTCCGTGATGATGATCTCCATCGGAAGCGATGGCGCGTCATACCATCGCTGTACCGGAGAAGTCAGCATGTCCACCAATGCCTTGTATTTGTTTTCGTCCAGATAGCCGGTATTGACAGTGCGTAAATCGTTGAAGAAAGGGCTGAACCTCCGTTTCTGTTTCGTCAGGTCCGCAATATCCCCCTCCAGTTCCGGACTGTACTGTACCAGTCCGGAAAATGAAATCGATTCCGGGAGTCCGAACACGTTATAGTAGAGGAACTGGTGCATTTCCCGGTGGTTCTGCCGGTCAAGGACATACCTTACAAGGTCTGTCAATGTACCGTTGGTGATGCGTGCGTCATACGATATGATATTGTCGCATTGGACGCCTGAGAGCCGGCTTATCTTTACCGGACTCATGTTATATGCCGTCATGCGGTCTGTGCCGGACAGTTCGAGCTTTACGGTTTTCTTGATGCTGGAGCCGGACTCCATGTATATGATGTCTATAAATACCTCTGTCCTGGTCGAGACGAAAAAGGAGAGATAGTCAATGCTGTTTTGCCTGATATGCTTGATTTTATATCGGGAGTAGAAGATAAAGTCCGTCTGCGGGTCGAAAGACACATGATACCTTGAGTAAAATACATGCAGGGTATAGTTTTCGGTGGACTCGCTGTCCGAGAGTTCCAGCCGTACCTCCATGGGCAGCAAGGCCACACGGTCATCCCCACCGTTGAGCTCAGGACGTACAAAATACTCATTGATAATGTCTCCGGGGTCGCAAATGATGACTGTGTTGCTGTGGTCCGGATAATAAATTTCGGACAGTGCCTCCTGCCCGTCAACCTCTATCCTGAGGCTCAGTTTGTCATGCACGTCCGCAATGCGGATGTCCTGCATGTCAGAGGAAAATACATATGAATCATTTACAAGATTTGTCACCATCTCCATAAGTCTTTAGATACTCCCAACACCAGCGACCTGTTGTACAAGTCATAGCCCGCCCTGAACTCCCAGGACTTACGCCGGTACCCTGCGGACAGTACACATCCGTAACGTCCCGCATCCATTCCCAACACCAGCGCGTTCTGGTGGACGATTGGTTGCCGGTAGTCCACCACTACCGTGCGGTCAAGCAATTCATTGCGGGATATGACGTCGGTCAGCTCCACTTTCAGGTAAGGGCGTTCAATAATTGTATCAAGATAATTCTTCTCCGAGAAATAGTCGGCCAGTATAGCCGCCGTATCCACTTCTGTGGGTACCTCACGGACAATCACCTCCGGTTCCGGAATGGCAGGGCGTATCGTATCATGCCTGACCACCGTTTCCGGTACGCGGACAATGCTCCGTTTCCGGGAACCCAGCCAGTGGCCGGCCCAGCCGGAGAGAAGTGCGATAACCGCACAAAGCAACATATGGCTAACCTTCCGTCTCATCGGCCTTTTTTCTGAATTTATCCATGACCGTCACCCACAATATTCCCACCTGCTTGATCAGCGTATCTTTCGGCTTGCCGTCGATGACTGCCAGGTTCTCCAGTATGCTTGTCACGTGCTCGACGCAGAACCAGGTCATGACGAACACCTTGACAATGGAAAAGAATAGGGTGGCCAGCAGCATGACAAAGCTTTCTTCCGCTCCGGCCTTGCTCTCCAGATAGAACGAGTGGGTGATATAGATGATGGTCAGCCAGATACACAGCTTGATGATGCAGCGTGAGAAACGGAAGGATTCAAATCCTATTCCCTGGACCTTGCTTGCCCGGATGCCCGTCCACATCTCTGAAACAATGGCGACGAGCATGGCCATGGCCAGGAACGGTGTAATGCCTATCCATTCGCTGACTACGGCAGTGACGGCGCTGAAGGAGATGGCCGGAAATTGCAGGTTGTACTTGAAGCTCGGAGCCACCGAAAGAAAGAACTCCTTCGGTGAATCATACCCATAGGTGGCGACGAATCTTGTGAAAAAGCGTATCATATCTCTTTTTTTGTCACAAAGATAGAGCCCAACCATCCGCTCTCATAGGACAAAAAAAGCCCCTCCGTGGTTGAAGGAACGGTAACACGACCAGTCTTTCCGCTTTTCGGGTCTCATTCCGTTTGCGAGCGTGCGAGCAAACGGAATGGGTGCGCCCTGCACCCCTCCGTCAAATCAGCCCCTCATCGTTGAAGCTGTAATAACCATCATTCGTTATTATGACATGGTCTAATATTCTGATATTGAACAATGCGGCGGCATTGTTCATTCTTTCGGTTATTTTCTTATCCTCCATACTCGGGCAGATGTTTCCGCTCGGATGATTATGTACCGCCACGAACTGTACCGCCCCCGTTTCAATCAACACCCGCATTATCAGCCGTATATCTACACAAGTCTGGTCTATCGCCCCTACTGATATCCTTTGCTTGCTTATCACCTTGGAAGAACGGCTCAACGCAAGCACCCAAAATTCTTCATTCGGCAAATCTCCTATCAATGGGCGCATCAAGTTGTATATATCATCACTGCACCGGACGGCATCCGCATCCCTGCGCCTTACCTCCCTGCGCCTGTACAATTCCACAGCTGCCACCGCTATGCGTCTGCGGTGCGGTGTGAGGCTGTTAAACAGTCGTTCCAAGCGATATTCTCCCGTCCATGCGTCTGAAACGGTGTCGGCTTTGTTCGTGAGTTCACCTATCAGCTGGCTATCCGTTTTTTCTCTATTATCGTCAAACAGCGACAACTGCACTGCATTTCCTGCTTTCATTTTTCTTTTCATGTCCTCATTAATTTAAAACTGTCCTACCCAAGAAATAACCTCCCAACACTTCCGCACCTAATTGCTCCAGTGCGCACGCAAATTGTGCGTAGCTGTGTCCTTTCGTTAGTATGTCATCAAAAACGAGTACCCGCTTTCCGTTGAAAAAGTCAGTATTCAGTGTAATAGTTTCCGTGTTCTGTATGCTTTTGCCTTTTTGGGTTTCGTGGATGGTCATACGTTTTCCGCCCACTTTCACGGCTTTGTAGCCATTCATGCATCCGCAAAGGTTGGAAACCTCTTCGCAAAAGTCTTGATAGCGTTTTTCCGTCCGTTCTGCCGAACTTGCAGGAACACAGACAAACACAATGCTATCGGCAAACGAACCGAATTTTTCCGTTATCTTATCCGCTACGATAGCTGCTACCTGCTTGCTGCGTTTCCCTGCCTTGAAGTCCCATATCAGTGAGCGGATTTGTTTTTCCCGTTCTGTAGCTTCGTATCTTGTCGGTATGTAATCAAATAAGGAAATCATCGGTTTATGCCATTGATTTTTCCATGCTTCGGGGATGTTTCTTTTTGCTGCCATAACTGTAAGTTTTTAATTTATTCTGGATTTCTGGAGTCGTCGGGTGGAGCCTTTTTTAATTTACTCCGTTTCCCGGAACGACTTTTTTTTTATTCCGGCGTGTCTGTATGACGTGCGGTATGGTTGCCTTTTGATGCCGCAATAATTGAGGTGCCGAGGATGACATTCCGCAAGGTTCCGATAAAACCGAAGGCTTGAATACTACCCGTAGGGCTGGAGATTTTTTAGCGGACAACGCCCGACCTTGCTTGTCAGACCGGTGCCCTACATTTGCGGACTCAAAAGACTACCTGACCGCATACAGAGATGCAGGAAATGAAAAGGAGTTGCGGAAAAGAAACGGAGGCACGCCAAGCGGAACGCTTACCGCTCTACGGTCTCTACCTTAGATATTGAAACGGAAAAGACCGGGTCTACCTGCATGGATGCGGACAAACGCAAGTAGCTGCCGCTACTTACCGCTGAGACGCGCAAAATCCGTACTGGAGGAAATAGATTTGCCTGCCTGTTCCTTCAGTACGGATTTTGCGCGCGCCGTGCTCTTTGTTAATGAATGTTATAAGAAATATACTTCTTTGATAATGAATACAGAATAGCCCTCTTTCCATCCGAATGGAAACAGAAACGGAAGTTTCTGCCGACCGCGCCCTATCCAAAAACGCAACCAAAAACGCAAGAAGCAAGGAAATATGACAAGGAGGATGCCCCTCGGCCAGTCCTGCACACGACGTTCTGTCCTAAAGTGCAGCGATTCCCATTGCGGACGTTGCGAGTCCTGCCATAAGCATTGCGATTGTGATTGCGGATGTATGTGTATGAGGTGAATCAGATACGTGCGTCCACGAATCCGTATGCCTGCCTGAGCAGGTGCCCGTACTTCGTCCATACACGCTTATCCACCGCATCACCGAAGTGGGTGGCTTCTTCCGGAAGGATGGACTGGTTACGCTCGCTGCGCTTATCCTTGGCAAAACGCCCCTCGCGGTCCTCGATGACACGCGTGTTGTTCATGGAGATGAGTGTATATTTGCATTTCGAGCCGTTGAAACGCTTCTTCGGGAACCGTTCGTCTTTCTCTGCCAGGATGGAAGCCCAGAGCAGGTACTTGTCATGCTGCGGCGGCTCCATGCCCGCATGGGTGTGCTGTTCCACCGTCCATCCATGTTTCTCCAGACGCTCGATGGCAAGCTCGTTGTAGGACTTCTTGTTGTTGGCACGGCGTGCATCCCCGTAACGGTCACGGTAATAATGCAGGTGCTTGTTGATATGGTTACGGTAGTAGTGGCAGAACTTGTCCATCAGCGCGTTCACCATGGTATCATCCTCTTCATCACGTTTGACAAAGAACTCGTTGATGTTGTTGTCTACCGGCTCACGTGTCAGCAGCTTCGTCACGAAGTCATAGTTGCGCTCCTGCGCCACTTCCAGGAATGAGGCGGCACTACCCCAGTCGGGTGTCAGCTCTATCGGCTGGTTGGGATTGCAGTCCAGGTCACGCCGGCTGTCATCGTTATTGGCAAGCTGTTGCCAGTTGTAGTTATGATCTTCGGCAAAGTCACGGATATAGTCGTCATTGGTGGCATTGTAATAGATATGGCGTTCATCCAACTGATAGTAGCAGCTGTCAATCTTATCCACCATGAAGTTCAGGATCTCTATCATGAAGGAAAGCTTATCCATCACCTTGTACTGGTTCAGGATATAGTTCATGCCCACATTGGCGATGTTGTCGAAGATGGAGCCGAGGATGAAGAGCGTGCCGTCACGTGAAACGAACGGCGTGATACTTTGCCTGAGACGGACGGTCTCGTTCCAAATCTCCTTGAACAGTCCCGCATCATTCGCAATCCTTGCATCAATGAGCTGCATCTGTAACCGCACAATCCTGTTCCAGACATCAAACAGCCGGATGCCGCGTTCTTCTTCATAATACTTGGCCGGTTCAAGCAACCATTTCTGTTCGGGCGTGTAAGGCATGGAGGAAAGGA
This sequence comes from Bacteroides muris (ex Fokt et al. 2023), assembly GCF_024704895.1. Taxonomy (NCBI): domain Bacteria; kingdom Pseudomonadati; phylum Bacteroidota; class Bacteroidia; order Bacteroidales; family Bacteroidaceae; genus Bacteroides; species Bacteroides muris (ex Fokt et al. 2023). Next base: position 9,559 of record NZ_JAMZEE010000056.1, read on the forward strand.
ACGTGTTGCCGTGATGCTTCAGAACGGGATTCCCGGACTTGCGGCCAAAGATGTGTTCATTACCACGGTTGGTCGGCGCCGCCTCTTGGTCGAACTTTTCCTTGTCGAGTGTCAGCGCTTCATCGGTGATGTTGTAGTCCGCGTTCGGACCGCGGCTGTTACCACCTTGAGTGAGGATGTAGAGCATGTGCCCGTTGCTGAAGCTGATGCCGTACTCGAATGACATGATGTGCTCGTATGGCTTGTACCATCCTTCGATGGGACGGCGGCACACCACATAGTCACCGGTCTTGCTGACCGGGTCCCACTGCTTATAACCGAGCATCTCCAGCATCTTGAACGCTGAAGGCAGGGTTTTAGTCAACGCCTGCCCAATGGTGGCCTGGGTGAGCGTAGTAATCCCTCGCGGCATGAGCCGGATGTTGTCATCTATCACGGCACCGGTAATGAATGATTTACCCGTGGCACGCGAGTAGATGACATATCCGTTCTTGTACGGCATCACGAGGAATGCCGCTTGCGCCGGATTGACCTGTATGACCTCTTCCCAGACGTTTTCGTCCATTGTCCTGCCGTATCAATATCGTGGGAAAACAATGTAGTTCACACCTTCGGAGGAGGTCATGCGGGGCATGTCCTGTCCGGTATCAGCCAGCAGCTGCGGCACCTCTTCCGGCCTGAACCTGGCAGATACGGTACAGACAATCTGTGTCTTGCTGACCGATACCATATCAATGTGCTTATGGTCAACCAAGTAAGAGATGAGTCGTTTGTTTGTCAATTTTTTCATGGGTAATCTGTTATGAGTTCATTATTTCTTCCGCTTGTGCGTCGTCGATAGGCGTGTACATCGAATCCACCAGAACCTTCTGCTCTTCCTGGGAAAGGTTGCGGATGGCATTCAGGGGAATATCCACCTTTTGCCCCATACTGTTGATCTGGATGTAGAATACATTCTTCTCCATGCGTCGCGGGTCCTCGACGGAAGCCGGCTTCTCACCAATCATCTGATGCAGTACTTTCTTGGCGTTGTTCCATTGCTTGAGATCACCTTTGAGCTTGCAATCCCGGATAAGCTGGATCTGGTCCTTGATCATCCAGGCAAACCAGAAATCCCAGTCAAACTGGTGTTGTGTCTTGAACAGTTCTTTTGCCAGGGCGATATCCTTACGTACCTGTGTACGTGAAATCCGGTATTTCGCCAACATGATGTTGATGATATGGCTCTCATTGGGATAATCATCAAGCAAACGGGCTATCTGCAATACCCGGTTGCACTGCACCCGAAGATGTTCCGGCAACGGACTGTTCTCCGGATCTATGATATGCTGCTGGATGAGTTCGTATGACTGTTCCTCCAGTGCAGATTTACTTTTGGATGTTGTCAAGTTGTTACTCATACTCAAGATACTGCTGTTGCGATTTAAAGAACTTGATCAGTTCCTGTTGTGCCGGATTGCTGCCGTTGATGGCGGACTTGATGATAGCTTCCCGGACTTCAACCATCTGACGAAGGTGCCCACGATAAAAATCCGTCCGAACTTCGGTACCCGGAGTACGGAGCTCTGCAAGAAAATCCGTCTCATCCACACCGATATTGATTGCGATCATCCCCGGAGGGATAAGACGGTACGCCATTTTCTCAATCTCCTCACGTTGCTGCTGCGTCAAACTCATCATTCAACATTTTAAAGTCAAAGTCAAAAATATCCCTGCCGGTATGGATAATTCCACGTTCCAGCTTCGGGTTATGCGTGGCGTTCTGACTGCCTACTACGGTGATGTTCCAGTCTTCGTTATACAGCAACGCCACCTTCGCATGCAACGCCAGGCAACGGTAACAGTCCGGAAATGTAGTCACCAGGTAATCGAACGGTTTGGGTGAGATGCTGCGCACCCGGTTATCGATCAGGAACCGTACCGATAGCAACTCACCGGTCTCAACCTTACGGCGCAGGGCGTTGATGCTATCCATGGAGATGGAATAGGTGGTAAGCAGCAGGTGTGCCGGCCCTGTCTGTTTAAGAATATAGAAAATCAACTGGATCAGGTTAAATGCCCCTGAAGAGTAGAAATGCTTGTCCCTGCCGGGTACCAGCACCCCCATGGCGTCCGGATGCAGCAGCTTCTCCGCAGCCAGGTCGTGGCCGGAGGCTGCCGCATCCGTTCGGCGGATGTAGCCTGTCGGGTATCGGTCTCCCTGCATAGGACTTACTGCATCATCCGCCGGCATCATCTTATTCTCAATCTCGCTGCAACAGACCAGCATAACCTAACCTATTGCAGTTCTGCCAAACGATATTCTATCTTTTCTACCAATGCCTCCTGATCAGCGACCTTCTTCTCGTATCTCACACGTTTGGGGCAGTCGGGAAGGGGATTCTCCTTGCCGTCCTTGGGCTTGCTTTCCGAAGAATACAGCAGCATGTTTTTTGCCTTGGTAATCTTGCTCTTGGCATTGGATTTCGCTTTCTTCAGTTCTTCCACGGATAGGGAACTGATGTCGGTCTCGTCCTCTTCCTTTTCCGGATTTTCTTCGGGGGTATCCGTTTTTTTGTAGAGTTCGTCCAGCTGTTCTTCAGTCGGCAGTTCCCTGTCCTGCTCGAACTGCCTTTTGATGGCAGCCAGCAGTGTCATGCGGTTGGAGAGAAAGGCTATACGGGCGACAATATCCTTGCGCTGCGTGCATACAGCCTGCGTGTTTGTCTCACCCAGTCCGGCAAGCATCCGGTGCTGGCGTGAACGTTCGTTGTAGCATTCCCGGAAGTCATAGATGATTTTGGCCATCACCGGGGGATAGGCGGGATGTTCGTCCGCCTCACGCGCCAATTCCCTCTCCGCAACGGCGACAATGGCGGCAGCCGTCTCTTCGGGAACCGTCTCGGAACGCCCGTCATTGCCCGGCATTGCGTCATCTGCCAGGTCCACATCCTCAAAGCGCGGGTCATCCGGATGATACCACACCTTGATCATCTGCCGGATTTCATACTCCAGCTTCTCACGGGTATGCGGCTTTTCGCCCTGGCGTGCCAGACGTGCGGCGACAAACCCCTTATATCCTGAACGGGTCAGGATATTCACACCGGTGCTGTAGTCACGTTTCTGCGAGTTCAGCCACTTGATGCCGTCCCTGCGCGCCTCGATGTAGTTCTGTGTAATCTTTGACATTGTATGTACGTTGTTTTTTGATGATACGCAAAGCTATTGCGGTTTTTGTTGCCGGAATAGGACAAAACAAAATGTCCGCCCCTGCCTGAGAGCGAGAGACGGACATGAACAACCAATCATGAACAAAAAGGCCTATGGCTCTTCTGATGCGGCTTTTACAGTCAGGATGTCCTCCGTGTCCCCCTCATACACACATTTGCGCGGTGCGGTAAAGGTGTAGTGGAGGGTGTTCTGGTTGCGGGCAGTGGAGCTTGCTCCGGTAGTGGCACCGTCACCCGACGCACGGAGCGCGCCGCGCCGCTTGTCACCCATCAGGTAGTTCGTGCCGTTGTTGTCGGTCACGATAAAGAACATCTTGCGCCCTTTGGTCGCATTCTCGAAACCGAATATCTTCTTCCGCATCTTGGCCGAAATGATATTCAGGTCCATCAGGAACGATTCCCCGCCGCTTTCTCCCTGGTCGGTAATCTTGAACTCGGCCAGCTCGTCGGTGAAATCCATCTTGTATGCCCTGCAGCCTTCCTTCATGACCAGGTCACCGACCAATGTACCGGCTTCTTCAAGAGAAAGAGGGGATTCCGTCTTTTTCGGGTAGTCCGGCCAGGTCGCCACATCCGCATGATAACCGAAGATGACGGACGGTATGATACCGCCCATGTTGTCCTGGTTCTCGCAGTCCATTGCCTCGTTGATGTCATCAAGGGCAATACATAATTTAGGGTCTACTTCTGCCATAGTCGTAGGGTTTATTCGGATTTAACAACATAGGTGCCCGTCACCTTCTCCACTTTGCCCGCAGCGGGCGTCTTCTTCTGCACGGCAGGAGTGGTGTATCCGGCAGCCTCCAGGAATTCGACGGTATATTCCTTTCCACCGGGAACTGCCACATATGTACCGGACTCACGCCAGGCTTCCTCGCCCTGGATGCGCCATTTGCCTCCGTTGTTGGCCGCTTCATCCGGCGTAATCGTCACTTCAATGTATCCGAACGGATTAGTCCCTTCCGGGTCCACCGGACGGTCGTTGACGCAGAACTCGGACTTGTGCACAGACACGAACTGGAAACCGATCACATACTTGCCCGCAGCGTCGAACGTATAGGGATTGCCGGACATGAACGGCTTGATGGACTTGAAGTCGCTCTCCTTGTCAAAGCCGTAGCATACGTTCTTCTTGGTGGTCAGCATGACGAACTGGCTGCCGTCGGGAAGGTTCGGAACACGTACCAGCTCGCAGCGGTTGTTGGAACCAAGCAGGTGCTGCGTGTCGGAAGTGTCCTCCTTGAGTCCGATGACAATGGTGCCTTCGTCCTTGCGCCAGTCATCGTACATGTCGCCCAAATCGTCGGAAATGAACATCTTGATGTTCTTCTTGCGCTTGAAAGTACGCGGCATGTGGCGCCACATTTCCAGCAGCTTCTCTCCGATATTGGCACGGGACAGTTCACCGGTCGCATAAACGTTACCCTCGGCACTGGAGATGTCTCCGACAGCCTCGCCTTCGGTGATGATGGTACCGATACCGTCGAAAGAGTCCTGAATGTCCGTCTTTTCTTCATCTGCACTGTATTTTGCCGTGAAGATGGCAAACAGCAAATCATTGGATGCCAGTTCGTGCCCGTGGTTGATCAGCCACAGCTCGAACGGGTGTTCTTTGCGGAGTGTACCGGGAACCTCGGCAATGTAGGTGCGTCGGTAGCGCTCAGGCTCGTCGGACATCTCCATTACAACGGGACGCACTACCAGACGCCGGGGAACAATCTTGCCCAGATACTTTCCGGCAGTGAATTTGCCGGTGTACTTGCCGGAGATGCTTCCGCCCTCTACCTTGCCCAGTTCAAGGGAGTCGGTTATGCCCGGTACCGGAGTGAAATGTCTCAACACCTCCGAGGCGTCGAGCTTGTCGACCGCCTTCAGGATGTCCTTGTGCTTTTTTACCGCGGTCAGAACGGCGGTAATGTCAATAGGTGCTTTAAAATCCATAATAGAATAGTTTAGTGTTACTCATTCTCAAAACTGTTGATCGGGTCTGTGGCGATGTCCGCAAACTTGTTGTCTTCGTTCGCTTCCCGGTGGCTGTCGGTACCCGTTCCGGGTATTTGGGCGACAATGTCACGGATAACTTGTACCTTGGCCTTGTTGTCGGCGGCATTCTTGATGCTGTCACTCAGGCTGTCAAGGTCATTCACGACTGCCGTCAGACTGTTTTCGGCAGTCTCCTTGGCAGTGTTGGCGACAGCCAGGTCATTCTCCGCTTTGGCTTTCGCTTCGTTGGCGGCCTTAACGGCGTCATTGATGGCCTGCAGATTCTCTACGGTAAGCAACATCTTGCCGTCTTTTTCCTCAATGCCTTCGCTGTTGAGGATCTGGTTGATGAAAGTAAATTCTTTACGCATAACTGTATTTGAAGAATTAGAAATGTCAGTCTTGTTGCCGGTAGGGAACAGCCCTTTGATACCGTCGATAATCTGGGAGACCAAGTTTTTGTCACGGCCTTCCGGTTCCGGCTTCCCCTCCGAATCGATAGCCGGCAACGGTAGACCAAGCGCGGTGAAGCAGTCGGTCATTTCATTGGTCACCTGCGGCTTTTTATGGGTACCGGGAATAATCCTGTCTATGAATCCCCATTCCTTGGCTTCAGAAGCCGGCATCCAGCGTTCTTCTTCCATCAGGGTGATAATTTCTTTCAGGCTTTTGCCGCTACGGTTGATATATTTTTGTGCAATCATCAGGTCAATGGCTTCCGCGCTCTTCTTCTTGTTCTGCAGTTCCTTGATGGTATCCTCCAACTGGTCTGCATTGAGCTGGCCCCAGATGTCCACTCCCAGGCTGCATTTATGCGCCAGCCACATGCCGTCCTCGTGCATCTCGATGGACTTGGCGCCGAACGCCAATATGGTGGCCGCCGAAGCGTTGAAGCTGATGAACTCCACCGTCACATTGCCGTGCTCGGCCATCAGGGCGGACATGGCGACCGCTTCGGCCACATCACCGCCATAACTGGAAACCTTCAGGCGTACGGGCTGGCCTTTGGCCTTGTCAAGGAAGTATTTCAGATAGTTTTTGTTGTACCAGTAACGGTCAATCGCTCCGAATAATGTGATAACTGTCTCGTTCATAAAACTTATTTTTGCGCAAAGAAAAACGCAAAAAAAACGGTACCCAAGGACATTGGGTACCGTCAGCGGACAGATAAATATTTGACTGAAAGAGTGTTGTGTGTCAGCAAAGGAAGTCGTACGGTTATATTTCCTCCATGTTTTCAATATAGACGGTCGGTTCATCCTGGATGCAGGTGAACGTGAATGAGGTGCCGTTCCGTTCCGACGCGGAACGTCCGCTTGTCTTGTTTGTGGCGAACAGCATGAGTGCGTCCTCCTGCCCGCACCAATGGACTGCCCCGTTGCCGTCCACTGCCAGTACATACCACAAGCCACGTTCCAGCATCTCCATCAGCTGATGGTTTGCTGGGGAAAGTTTCGGAATCACCCCTTCAATGGAAACGTTCCAGCAGTCCCCCGCGTCATTCACCTCCTTGTCTTCATTATAGGAATAGGTGTCATTGGCATATACCGGTATGGAAACAATATCCTCCCGGTTGCGGAGTTCCAGATAGTTCAGACCGGCGGCATAGTCCTTACGGATTTGCACGAACGAGGCTGGAGGCACGGCAATCACCTGCAACAATCCTCCGACGTTTTCAAAATCATAATGCATTGCTTTCATAAGCCATTTTTCCCTGCTGGGAAATTGTCCCGAATTCGGACAACTTCCCCAAAATTATACGGTTAATAAAGTCTAAAATCGTGGTATTCTCCACCGTTTTCCTATATCCATGCCGATTATACTCCCTGCGGATAGTCTCATAAGACCAGGTGTCGTCATCAAAGCCGAAGCTGTTCTGAAAGTTGCGGATGGCGGTCGAGAGTGGGATTCCGATACTGACATGGGTGTCGAGATAGAGGAAAAGCATCTGCTTGATCCGTCTCTCCACCTTGCTGCCGAACGCCACCACTTCGGTATTCGACATCGCCCATCCGTATCGGTAGAAGTCATCACGGCGTATCTCCACCGCCACGTTGGCGGTATATCGTGCCAGGTTCCGGTATCTGTTCTCGTATCGTCCGGGTTTTGCAAGCCTGGAAAGGAAGTCGTTCTGCAGCTCCTTGTCCGGGGACAGATTGACTATTTCAGTCCAAGTGTCGTCCGGGGCATTGAAATTGTACAGCAGGAATTGCTTGACATAAGGCTTGCAAGGCAGCCAGCAAACAAATCGGTCTTTTTTCGTCATTTAAAGTATTGATTTTTATACAAAAATACGCATATTGATTAATATATTCATCACTCTCTTGTTTTTTATTTCTATTGGAGCAGGCACATTTTGCCCTCTACACCTTCTACACTTTCTACAAAGTATAAAATTACCTATATATCAACAACATAACGGTTTTAGTATAGAAGAAAAAGTGTAGAAAAACCTTCTACAAAGTATCTATTTGTAGAAGAAATACAGAAAAGCAGCATTTTGTAGATATTTGTAGAAGCTTGTAGAACATCTTTTTATAACATAAAACACTGATTCATAAAGATGTAGAAAGTGTAGAAAGTGTAGAAGCATTTTTTGCCCCAAAATAAAGCATCTTTTTTGTCTCAAAAAGGCAAGAAAAAAGCCCCTACCTTCACAGGCAAGAGCTTCCGCACAACTATGATAGACATTAAAATTTATATGGAGAAGTTTTGTCCTCCGGCGGTTTATTATCCCGCCCTTCTTCCTCTTCGTCAAGCATTCCCATATCAATGTTGAGATTGATATTATAGTTTGCCATCAGCTCCGTGTAATCGAAGCAGAGGGCCTGCTTGGTCACGCTGGTTTTCTTATAATACTTTTGTCCACCGGCCTCCAGTTCTTTGGTTACTTCTACCCCCTTCAATATGTTCTTGAAACGGACGGAGTTTTGTACCCCCAGGTATTCTTTGGAGTTCTCCAAGTAGAAATTCAACGATTCAGTCGGTAAAGCGGTATCTCCCACCTGCTTGCTGAACTTCTTATACAGCATGAAGATGCGGTCTGTGCGCATACGCAGGATAGGGCGTGGCTGCTTAAAAGCGAGGTCCTTGACCTTGTTTGTCTTCAGCCCGGACAAATAATCAATGCGGAAATCCGACTCTAAGAATATTTCACCGTCCTGCTGCAAGTAACTGACCACATTCCAGAAGTTGGCCAGTTCGTTGTTGCTCTTGCATTCACAGTTCTGCCGGATGATGCCGCCCACACAGATGTTCAGCAGCTCCAGGTAAGTGAATGGCACGTCGAGCACCGCTTCAAGCGCACGGAAGGCGGCCAACGGAATGACCCAGTTCCGCTGGATGCGGTCTTCTATGCTCTCGCCTTTCAAGCGTTCATTCAAATCCCCCATACACTGGCGATAGGAGGACGTGAAATCCGTCTCCATTTTTGACCGATAGCGCAACAGCTGCAAAGTAAGGTGCGACAGTCCTAAGTCGCGTATTGACTTGCATTGGTCAAATGCCTGTTTCTCAGACGTGGAGAATTCCGTTTTGGTGAAGGTCAGGTAAATCAACCTGGAAAATAGGGCGATGTCAATTGTCGGCATTTCTTGACCGGATAGGATGACACCGCAATCCACGCTCGTAATCTCCCGCTTCTTGTCCCGGTCCATGTTCATGCGGCTTCGGCCAGTTCCGTCCCACAAGCCTTTGAGGAACTCCCGTTTGTCAAGGTCGATGGAATTCTTGTACTCGTCAATATGCACCAGCGCATTGGCGCATTGTGCCACCGCATCTCCCAAGGCTGCAATAGTCGCATTCTGGATGTTTGGCGGATTATTATTGATGATGAAGAACGACATCAGGCTGTGACCGAGTTCTGATTTGCCGCTACCTTTCGGGCCGAACAGATTCAAGATGGGGAAGCTCTTGGTTTGCCCCGATATGATGTCCCTGAAAAGGGAGGCGATTAAGAAACAGATGCCCACCTTGGCATTGTCACCGAATACTTGTATCAGCTGTTCGCTGTAGGATCTTATGCTGACATTGTTGTAGGTCGTATGCACAAACCTGCGCTCGAACTGGAACAGCTTCACGTCATCACGGTAAATGGTGCTACAACCGGGCAGGTAGAAGTTGCCGCCCTTCAGCCGAACAATGCCGTATTCGTCCGCCTCATGCCACTCCGTATCAAAGCACCCATTGCCGAAAGCAAAGAACCCCTGCCGTTGCCAGCCAAGCTGTGTCACCTCAAGTGCAGTCTCGGTCTGTTCGTAAAGGAACATCTTCAGCTTTGTGAGTTCTTTTTCAGTGGCCAGCCAGATATAATTGCCGAGGCCTTCTACCTTTTGCTTGAACTTGGACAATGACACCAGGTCTTCTTGTTTCATCTCTATGATTTCCTCTTGCTTGTTTTGATTCTTGATTCGGTAGAGACGTTTGGGCAGGAGGGAATCTTTGATGTGGAATAGAGGCAACATGGTGAAATTGCTCCATTGCACAGCTTTCCCACTGTCCCCAGCCAATGCAAAGTAAGCATTGTATTCTTCATAGAAGCCATATTTTTGATAAAGGTCACGGTCTATCTTTTTGCTCTCATTAATGACTTGCTTGGCTTTATCAAGCTTCTTGGCCCGTTTAATGGCCGTTTGCCACAACTTCTTGTCATCATAGAATGACTGGAGCTGTTTGAGGTACATGGACTCTTTGACTTCGTCCTTCACCATGACCACCATGGAGCAGATGGTGCTGACAGCATCGCTTCGCTCTTCGGTGGTATTGATGTCTTGGAATATATATGAGGCATACCATGGAATGAAATCTACCTCTTTCAGTTCTTGAAACTTCTGAATGCTCGTACAGTAGGTATCCGGATCATTCTTGCTCTGCGCTTCCCCAAGTGGTATCTCTTTGACCGATACACCAAACCCACACTTCATCGCCTGCAATCCGTTACGCATCACGTTGCGAATGCCGGCACCCAGTTTCTCACCTTTATCTGGGTTGGGCGGGTCCGCATCCGGAAGGAAGCAAACTTTAGTGGCGTACTTCTTCAGTTGCTCCATCTGGCTTTCAGTCCAATCGCCTCCAAGAGGGGCAACAGCGTTGTTGACACGAATACGCTGAAGCTGCATCGCATCGGGTGCCCCTTCCACCAAATAGAATTTATCTTCTTTGGCAGCCTGGCGTATGGCCGTATCAATTCCAAAAATTGAATCACGTTTATGGTAGATTTCATTTTCAGCCGAATTGATATACTTGGCCACCTTCTCACCGGACATGTCACGTGCGGTAAAGCCTATAATCCGTCGAAAACGGTCGCGTATGGGAATAACTATGCGGTTACGGTAACCATCGAAAGTCCTAATCTCCGTCCCCCTTTCTTTAGCCTTTTCCTTGTTGTCCGATAGCAGCCCCATCTCCTTCATCAAGTTTATGGAAAGACCGGCCGATTGCGCGAAGTTCAACAAATCATCCCATTTGTCGGGCGCAAACCCAATGCCCGTCTCTTCGGCATACTCCAGCCCCCAGCGCCCCTTGACATATTCGGCGGCAGCCCTGTTGGCCGGGTCCAGCAGATTCTGGCGGAAATGCTCCGCGCACCGCTGGTTGATTACGAACATCGACTCGCGCTTCATGCGTGCCTGTTCCTGCTCGGGAGTCAGCCTCTCTTCCTCGACGGTTATGCCGTATTTCTTGCCGAGGTACCTGACGGCCTCCGGATAGCTCATCGTCTCGCGCTCCATCAAGAAACCGACGGCGTTGCCGCCCTTACCACATCCGAAACAGTGCCAGGTGCCGCGTGCCGGGCTCACGAAGAAACTGGGGGTCTTCTCCTTATGGAAAGGGCAGCACGCCTGGTAATTTACTCCTTTCTTCTTCAGATCGACGTAACCGGATATTACATCCACAATATCAGCACGGTCTAAGATTTGTTCTATGATTCTTTCGTCTATCATTGTATATTATATTCGGGTACTACCTTCTAAGAATGACAGTACCTTGTTCTTCGATATAATAGCTGCATATATCATACAAGTCAAACTCACACAAGCATGAATACACGCATTTCATGAAAAGGCCATAGTTCTCCGGACTGACCTTTTCAAGTACCCGGAAAGATTCACCGGGCAGCATCTCGTACAGCTCGATGAATACTTTGTCATAGTATTCCGTCAACCTCTCCATTCCTACCAGCTCTATATAAGACTGAATCCAGGATCGACTATCGTCCGGAAGATATTGAAGCAAGTCCATGTTTTAAACATTGAAGGGTACAAAGGAATTGTTTTATAGGAGAGTTATCAAGGACGTTATCCGTTCCTACAGTTCTGTTTTTTCCACCAGGCTCCCAATGAACAAGTTCATCAGTCTCGCATATAGTCCGGAAGCTTCCTTCAGATTATCCGGATTCTTACCGGTAAGATGCACCTTCATATTATCCTTGGAGTAGTCATGGCATATAAATAAGTGCAGCTCCCGGTTCCGATCATCAACTACCGAGACCTTCACTTCTTCCACGACACTCCCCAGTTCTGAGGCATCCAACCACAAATATGACTTTTCATCTGTCTTCAGATGGCAGTACCGATGTACTTTGCCACCTTTACGAATTAACTCCACTTCGACGATTGTCGCTACCTGATTGGTACGCAGGATGCGTACCTTCTGACCTTTCTTCATTGACCTGATTCTTGTTATTAGATTGTTATAACTCTTTAAATTCCTGCTCCATCCGGCACTTTCTCACGTAAAGTCCATCAATAATGTACTG
>NZ_JAMZEE010000057.1:0-18874 GCF_024704895.1 Bacteroides muris (ex Fokt et al. 2023)
ATGACTCTGTATGCGTATACGAATCTAAAGCCAACGAATATGTAGACGTTAAGCAGCCTTATAACGAGCCGCTTGACTTGAAGAAATTGGTGAAGGTTTGTGTAACAGACGCTAAGGATGCTAAAACCAACCATGCCAACCATGCAAATCTGGCAAACTACAAAGATTATGGTCTGACATTCCGTTTCTATATCCCTACTGCTCCTTATAACACATTGGGTGGTGCAGACGGTAACACCAACAAGACAGACCAGCAGAAATTTGCCAAGCTGGATTCTCACGAAAACGGTATCATGTCTTCCAAGGTTTACACTATCGAAGGTGCTTCTGCAACAGCTGTAGGTCGTGAGCCTATCGTTCGCGTAGAACTGGTGGATACAGTAAACAATGCTTTGGTTGCCATGCGTTACCTGAAAGTGAAATGGGTGAAAGAAGCTGGCGAGAGAGAGTTGTCTCATGCTTTTGCAGATTCTATCTATTACTGCAGCAACTACACCGGTCGCATCGGTACTCAGGAAATGAATGAGGACATCTACGACAAGGCTAAAGAAGGTGGTATGACCAAGCAGGAATTCCACGCCGTTTATACTAAGTTTGAAGGTACAAAGGGTGCCGGCCAAGGTACGGCTTCTGTGATTGCCAACTCTGAAACTGGTGTAGAATCTTACAACATCATCTGGACATTGACTCATGCAGACATCGTTAAGAAATATCCGAACTGGAACAACCAGGAAAAGATGAACTTCAGCAAGGTTTGCTACTACTCTGATCCTACAGGTGCATATCCTACATTGAAGATTACTCTGACACGTACTATCTACAAACCGGTATTCAACCTCTGGGGTTACGATGGCCGTTACTGGAAGAACGACAATGAATGGTCTACATTCAATGTAAACCCGATTGTTTACAATACTAAAGAATCTAACCCGGCATGGGCTGCCAATACAGAGAACAACCCGACATGTAATATCTATACAGACTTGCTGAACGGTTTCCTGAACGACGTTGGAGTTAAACCGACCACCGGTTTGGGCGGCGCAATCTGGTATGCCGATGCACTGCGTGCCGGTAAGAAGTTCTTCTATTCCGGACTGTATCCTTATGCTGCCAGCGGCCACCAGGGTGTGAAAGGTGGTGCTTATTCAGAAGAAGGTGCCCGCTTCGTATTCGACAAAGAAAAATTGGAAGCTGCCAATTCTGCTTACAAGTACGAATATTTCAACGGTACAAGCGTTGTTGAAAAGACTGCGACTGTAAGTCCTGACGGAACAATCCTGTACATCGACGGCAAGAAAGCTGCCGAGATTGTGAACTGCGCTCCCAACAGGTTGGATGCCAATAAAATCACTTATAACATCAGGTTGGAAGAAGTAAACCCGACTCACGCACCGCGTAGCGGCGACGCTCCGACAGAAGCTGCCAAGGCTCTCGTAGGCAAGTATGTCCCCATCAAGTTGGTTGCCGACGTATGCTACGAAGATGCTTGCGCTGCAGCTCCTCTGCTGGCTGCTGCCCACACTGCAACTATCAAGGAATATGATGCATTTATCATCGAACCGTTGGAAATCAAACTGATTAGAAATAGTGACGAAGTGACTGATGCAACTACAGGCGGTAGCTCTGTAGACATAACAGATGTTTGTTCTTACGTATGTTGGAATGCAGATGAGAAGGGTAAACACTATATTGCTTCCAATGCTTCCAATGCAACAGCTTTGCAGAAAGCTTTGTACGAATTCTACGAATGTAATGATGCTGAGTGGATGCTGAGTGAGATTAGAACTAACTTGAAACTAGTAGAGGAAAATGGAAAGAATGTCTTACGACCTGTTACTGGCTACAAGGGAGGTCCTCTTCCTGAGAATACAAAGGTTATTTACAACGAAGATAATGGTAAAGAAACACTGACTTACTATAATCAGAGTGGTACTCCTGTAAACAAGAGTTATGAAATCTATGTTCCTGTCAAGGTTAGTTACAAGTGGAAGACTTTTACTAGGGAATTCAAAATAATAGTAAAGGAAAATCCTGGTACTCCTGCAAATAGATAAGAGGTTGCTCTGAAAAGAAATACTAATTAAGTAAATAGACTAGAGAGTGCTTCATTTAATTGAAGCGCTCTCTTTTATAATATAACAACTGAGAATATGAAACAAACTGTCTTTATAGGGGCGTTAATAGGAATATTGTTACTCACCGGATGTGGAAAAAAAGAGGAAAAACATAATTTTATTGGTACATTCATAACGGAAAATGGCGTAAGGTTTGAACTCCGTGCAGATTCAACCACCCTCATCACTTTCTCTGATTCGGTGAAGTATGAAGGTACATGGAAGTCTTGCAAGGCCGAAGACCACTTAGAGTATGCCAATATCGAATTTGGAGGTTATCAGGAATATTATTACTTAAAAGGTGGAAAGCTTTATCGGAGTGAGCGCGAAATGCGTCATGATGCTTTGGGAACAAAAGTGAAATATCAGGAATAAGCTATAAAATGCAAAACATCTGTAAAGGTGAAATACTTAGGTGTCAAGAGCTGAAATCTGAGATTTCACCTTACCCTTACTTGCTTTCTGCCTAGTAGTAAGCAGATACAAATATTATGATTAAACAACTTCCCAGTACCCCGATGTTCTACTGCCAATCCGGATTATCAGTCCCTCCCGTTTAAGCAGTGCTATTCTATTTTTTATTGTTCTCTCAGAAAGTTTTAGCACTTCACTCAACTGTCCAATGGTTATATATGGGTCTTGTATAATTGCTTCCAGTGTACTTTGGGCAATCTTTGGGCAATCTTTGGGCAATCTTTGGGTAATATCAGTTTCGTCCTGCCCCCTATTACTCAGTGATGTTCCGGTATTGTCCTTCATTCTGACTACATTACCGCATCCTTCATGTACGGGTATGAACATGAGGAAGTAACTGCGTTCCTCATCGGTTTCGATAGAAGCACGTGGTGAACCGTTTTTAGCCAGTTCATCTTGGATTGTAGGAATTCCAGTGCAGCGACCTTCTGTCAAGTCCAGTTCTTTCAAGAAATCGCCCAGGCGATTATTCTTGTATCGACGTGAATGAAGACTTTTACATTCTCGCAAAGCTTCGTTTGATATAGAGCGGTCCGGTCCTGAAAGGCTTAATATTCTTATCCCTTCCGGTTCTACGGTTATCTCCACTTCTTGCTGTTCCTGATAATCGCGATGATACATCGCATTAACAACACTCTCCTCAAGTGCCTGATATGGATAATTGAACCACCGTTCCGACTGCATCCTATCTTTCGGTTTCGAGACACATTCTGTTATGACAACATCTTTTAAATATTGCATTGTTCCTCTAATGATTGTTGGAACAGAGCCTTTGAACGTCTTTTCTGAAAAGCGGTTGGGGTTCTGTATCTTACCTTCAGGGAAAACCACAATGGATATTTGGGTATATGGAAAGAACTTTTCGGGATGGTTACTAAACATCATGGCAGCCACGTTCTTTATCATCCGATTCTCTGTGGGGCCAATCAGCAAATCCAGCCGTTCAAGCAGATCCATTGTGTCAAGGTGTTTCAATTCACCCACCATCCGACTTCTTACCTCCTGCAGATACTCACGAATCAATACATAATCAATATCCTCTTCTTTGATATCAGGATTGCCACGCCCATCAAAAGGCACACGGCTTGCCATATCCCGCAATTCATCGAGTACCTCACCTTTAGCAACAATACTACTCGTACCAGAACGTATATAAAAAGCTTCGCGCTTATCATTGCCATTCGTCACATCCATACGGATGGAATACGGACGATTGACACCAGTAGGCGCCCATATTACTACAAGGTTTCTTCCATCCACTTCTTCAACAGAAATGCGTGGCAGATAATATGGGGCAAACAGATTATTGAAACCCACCATCTGCTGCTGTATCTTATCCAACTGTTCAGTCGGCACACCGGCAACAGGACGTTTAGGCATACCGTTTTCTTCTTCTACACCTACAATGATATAGCCTCCCCCAAGATTATCCAAATCATTGGCAAAAGCACAAATTGTATGATATATACTCGCAGGATTCCAACCTTTTTTGAACTCTACCCGATTACTTTCCACTTTATTACGATGCAGCAGGTCTTCTATGTTTATTGGCAGTGACATATAGTGTTCAATTATTTAATTCCACCAATGAGTATAGTCAGTATGGTGTATTTGTTTTGCAATTTTCAATGCGAAGTTTCCCGCAAATATAGGAAATATATTCGTTTCCCTTATATTCATCTAATTTATTTATATTGCAGGGTAAACCCTTTATAAATAAATAGGAAATGAATAGAAATGAAATTACCTTACAGGAGATGTTCTCCTCGGTCATCGGTGAACTTCGGGAAGGCGGCAGGTGGGGAACGGCGCACATCTACCGGTCGGCAGCGAACGCTTTCGTTGCATTCAACAAGGGGCAACCCCTGCCGATGCGCAGGCTAAGTCCGACAGTATTGAAAAGGTTCGAGAACTTCCTCAGGCAAAGGAATTGCAGGTGGAACACGGTGTCAACCTACGTCAAGACGATACGCTCGGTCTATCATCGGGCGGTGGACAGGAAATATACAAGGTACGTACCCAGGCTGTTCGAGCACGTATATACCGGTACGCGCGCGGACAGGAAGAAAGCGCTGGAAACAGCGGATATCGGCAGCCTGGTACGGGAGACTGAAAAGGGCCTGCAAGGAAGCCCGCTGCCCAATGCACGGCAGAAAACAAAAATCTTCTTTGTACTGATGTTCATGCTCAGGGGGATTCCTTTTGTGGACCTGGCCTATTTGCATAAGAGGGATTTGCAAGGAAACGTCCTGTCTTACAGGCGCAGGAAGACCGGGCGGGCGCTGACCGTGTCCCTTCCCCCCGAGGCCATGCAGATGGTCGGGATGGTGGCGAACAAGGACAAGGAGTCTCCTTATTTATTCCCCATATTGCAAAGTGAGGAGGGCACGGAAGCGGCATACCGGGAATACCAGTCGGCACTCAGGGCATTCAACCGGCGGCTGAACGTACTAGGGCAATGCCTGGGAATGCAGTCGGCACTCACTACATATGCGGCCAGACACACCTGGGCCACGATGGCTTACCATTGCGAGATACATCCCGGAATCATATCGGAAGCCATGGGGCACTCCTCCATCACGGTGACGGAAACCTATCTGAAGCCTTTCAGCAACAGGAAGATTGACGAGGCCAACCAAAGGGTAATTTCTTTTGTAAGGAGCGGAGCGTGTATAGTATAAAAGACGTTACTTCATTTGATGGGATAGAATAGATTTGTCGCACATTTTCCAGAATCTTCAAAATGAGTTTTGAGGAACGGAATGGTATTGTCTTTACGGAACTCGCAGCGGTGTTGTCAATACGTTGTCATTCAGTATTTTGAGCTGGGGAATATACACTTTCATTCTTTGAAAGCCTCATTTCGTCACTTTCCCGCTGTCATCTTTCAGGATTCCCAATCCTATTTCCAATATCCTGACGAACTGATTTTCACCATTCCGGACAAAACCCGCCTGTTCTCTCCTTGTCTACTGATTATTAACGGAATTAACAGGATTTCATTACCTGCCGATGAACAGGGAGATTGAGAGAGAAGGTGAAGGAGATGAAGAACTCCGGCCTGCTCTCTAACATAGAGAAATCCGTACTTATAGAAGTGCCCCCTCATTCAGCCACCCTGTTCTCGGCATAAAAAATGACTCCGTTCATTTCATTCTCCCTCCACTTTCCACTATCTTTGTCCCCACGATGAAAAAGTTTGCCGACGTCATATTGCCTTTGCCTCTGCACAGCTGCTTCACCTACTCCCTGCCCGACGAGTGGGCAGATGAAGTGCAGACCGGTTGCCGGGTGGTAGTACCATTCGGACGGAAGAAATATTATACAGCCATCGTACGCAACGTGCATTATTACGCCCCCACCGAATACGAAGTAAAGGAAGTGTCCGCTTTGCTGGATGCCCGTCCGCTACTACTTCCACGGCAGTTCAAGTTCTGGGAATGGCTCTCCGACTACTACCTCTGCACTCAAGGAGACGTCTATAAGGCCGCCCTGCCCTCCGGTCTGAAGCTGGAAAGCGAAACAATCGTAGAGTACAACCCCGATTTCGAGTCCGACGTCCGCCTGCCGGAGAAGGAGCAGAGGATACTGGATATGCTCTCTGCCGACCCGGAGCAATGCGTGACGAAACTGGAGAAAGAGACCGGAATCAAGAACATCCTTTCCGTCATCAAGTCACTGCTCGACAAAGAGGCCATCTTCGTAAAGGAAGAACTGCGCCGTACCTATAAGCCCAAGACTGAAACCCGCGTACGCCTCACCACCGCTGCGCGCAACGAACACCGCCTGCACATCTTCTTCGACGAATTGCAGCGCCGTGCCCCCAAGCAACTGGACCTGCTGATGAAATACCTGGAACTCTCCGGCTACCTCGGCGGGCGAGATCTAAAAGAAGTCTCCAAAGCCGAACTGCTGCGGCGCACCTCTGCCACCCCTGCCGTATTCAACGGTCTTGTGGACCGTGGTGTATTCGAAGTCTACCAGCAGGAAATAGGCCGCATAGACAAAGCGCTCCTCAAGGATATCGTCCCCGTCAATCCGCTGAACGAGCACCAGCAACGCGCCTATCACTCCATTCTGGAGAGTTTCCAAAGCAAGAACGTTTGCCTGCTGCATGGCGTCACGGCAAGCGGCAAGACAGAAGTCTATATTCATCTGATAGAAGAAACCATCCGGCAAGGAAAACAAGTACTCTATCTTCTGCCCGAAATAGCTCTCACTACACAAATCACAGAGCGCCTGCAACGTGTTTTCGGTTCCCGTCTGGGCATCTATCACTCCAAGTTCCCCGATGCCGAACGGGTGGAAATCTGGCAGAAGCAGCTGTCGGAAGCAGACTATGACATCATTCTCGGCGTCCGCTCCTCCGTCTTTCTTCCTTTCCGCAACCTCGGCCTCGTGATTGTGGACGAGGAGCATGAGAACACCTATAAGCAGCAAGACCCTGCCCCCCGCTATCATGCCCGCAATGCCGCCATCGTGCTCGCCTCCATGTATGGTGCCAAAACCCTGCTGGGCACGGCCACTCCTTCTGTAGAGACTTGGAATAATGCCACATCCGGCAAGTACGGGCTGGTAGAGCTGAAAGAACGCTATAAAGAGATACAGCTGCCGGAGATTATCCCCGTAGACATCAAGGAACTGCACCGCAAGAAGATGATGAACGGCCCGTTCTCTCCGTTGCTCCTGCGGTATGTCCGCGAAGCGCTGGAACAAAAAGAACAGGTCATTCTTTTTCAGAACCGCCGCGGCTTCGCACCCATGATAGAGTGCAACACCTGCGGCTGGGTACCGAAATGCAAGAACTGCGACGTCAGCCTCACCTACCATAAGGGACTGAACCAGCTGACCTGCCACTACTGTGGCTACACCTATCAACTGCCCCGCGTCTGCCCTGCCTGCGAGGGCACTGACCTGCGCAACCGCGGCTTCGGCACGGAGAAGATAGAAGATGACATCAAAGCCCTCTTTCCCGACGCCCGCGTAGCCCGTATGGACTTGGACACCACCCGCACCCGTACCGCCTACGAGCGCATCATCTCCGATTTCCAGCAAGGCAAGACGGACATCCTGATAGGCACGCAAATGGTGTCCAAGGGTCTGGACTTCGACCACGTAAGCATTGTGGGCATTCTCAATGCCGACACCATGCTGAACTATCCCGACTTCCGCGCCTACGAGCGTGCCTTCCAGCTGATGGCACAGGTGGCGGGACGCGCCGGGAGGAAGAACAAGCGAGGCAGGGTGATACTGCAAACCAAAAGCATCGACCACCCCATCATCCCGCAAGTCATTGCCAACGATTACGAAGCCATGGTAGGCGGGCAGCTTGCCGAACGACAGATGTTCCACTACCCGCCCTACTACCGCCTGGTGTACGTCTACCTGAAAAACCGGAACGAGACCCTGCTCGACCTCATGGCACAGACTATGGCCGCCAAGCTCCGCACCGTCTTTGGCCGCCGTGTGCTGGGACCGGACAAACCTCCCGTAGCCCGCATACAAACCTTGTTCATCCGAAAGATTGTCTTGAAGATAGAAACCAATGCCCCGATGGCACGTGCCCGTGAGCTGCTCGTCCAGGTGCAAAAGGAGATGATGGCTGAAGACCGCTTCAAGTCGCTGATAGTGTATTATGATGTAGATCCGATGTAAACAACTTGTAACTAAAGAAATATGAAGAAGAAGATACTTTTCGTTTGCCTTGGAAACGAATAGAATATATTTAATAATTTATTTATCTCTATTAATCAATTAATTATATAATTTTATATCTTTGCAATGTAAACCAATTTAGGATTTTATATTAGTATAATGTAAACCATAAAGTAAACCAATTGCAGGGTATGAAACGTACTTTACCGACCATTACACCGATATTATATACAAGTAAGACACTTGCTAACGGTGAGCATCCTATTATGTTACGAGTTTGTTATAATGGTAAACGCTCGTATAAAAGTCTTGGTATATATTGTAAATCAACAGAATGGAATAAGGACAGAAAAAGGGTTAAAGGAAGTCGTGCGAGTAAATACAACATGGTTATTACTCGTGAATTAACAAAGGCAAGTGATTATGTTTTGTCATTAGAGGGGAAAGATGATTATACAGCCGCAACCATTGTTAAACATCTTTCTAAATCTTTTCCAACACAAGTTACTTTGTTTATGCTGTTTGAAGAACGAATAGCTTTTTTTAAGGAAGAAAAACAAAGCCATAATAATGCTGTAGGTTATCGTACCTTGCTAAACCGCATAAAAAGATATACTAATAATATTGATTTAGAGTTGTTTGAAATAACATCAAATTGGTTAAGTGAGTTTGAAGAACATCTTCGCTGCCATTATTGTGATAATTCAATAAGGAAATTTTTTGACGTATTTAAGGCGATTTTTAACTACGCGAAAAGGCAGGAATATATAAAGGAGACACCATTTGTAAATTTTATTTTCAGTAAGAAATTAGATACACATACACGAAAAAGAGCGTTATCGCTTGATGAGATTACCAAACTGATGAGGTATTATTATCAGCGTTATGGTATGTTAGGTATAGAGGATAATAATGTGCTTGGTGAACATGACCTTAAACAGTATTGGGTTAATCAGAAGTTTAAATTGAAAGGTCAAAACAAGCTAACGCCCATAAATGCCGAGCAATTTTCATTGGCGTTATACCTTACAAGTTATCTCTTTCAAGGTTTGGCATTGGTGGATATTGCCAATTTGAAATTGAAGGATTTACATTTGCTTGAAGTCGTAGATGATGAAAAATATCAGAGTGATGCGGCTTTAAGAGGTGTTGATTATGCCGAAGCACATAAGCGAACAGTTTTACATTATGATATATCAACTTGTAGGGCAAAAACACATAAAAACACCCATATAGTTGCTGAATGTCAGAATTTAATGCCGTATCTCAATCCTTTTGGTAGTTATTTTGAAGATTACGACCAATTAGATGAAGAAGATATGGAAAGGTATCTTTTTCCGATTTTTGACCATAATAATGATGATGCGGAAACTAAATTTTGTCGCATGACTTATATGAATTATCTTGTTAATGTCAATCTTAAACGTATAGCTAAACGGTTAGGAATGCCACCTATGACTTTTTATTCGGCAAGGCATAGTTATGCAAGTCAGTTGTATCACGCCAATGTACCGATAGGATTAATCGCTCAAAATATGGGTAGAAATACGTCTGAGATTGAAACATATCTTAAAGAGTTTAATGTCAATAGCATTGTTTCGGCTAATAATAAGTCGTTAATTGTCGGTCAAGATTTGTTCAAAGAGATGGCGAAAAAGCAAGATAAAGAACGTCAAGATAATATCCGAAAAGTTTTAATGGCTAATGGAAATGTGGAGGGATTAGAAAGGTATGAGGCTTATCTAAAGTGGCGAGAGGAACATTAGTTTATAAATAGAGGACTGAAATAACACTGTTAGGTAGGTGTGCCTCATTTAAAATTGTGCGGTTACAGAATTTATCAAAATCCCCTTTTGGCATATTTGTAGCTTGGTTTATTAGAATAGGAGAGGTTAAAAATGAAATAAGAATACGCAAGTACGGTACTACGTATCCTCGCTTTTAAAATTGGCGTATATTTTAACTTATCTACCTCATAGCCGTTTGCTGTGTATATCAGAAATTTTTTTCTGAAAAATAGTGTTGCTAAATATTGAACTTTTCTACTTGTCTCACTACTTATATATAAGTAATATGTAATATATGAGAGAAGAAACAAAAAAGAAAATCAGCGCGCGTTTGCGAGGGCGAAAGAAATCGGCAACTCACTGCAAACACATTTCCCAAAGTCTTCAAGCATTGAAGAAGACTAAAGAGCACAGAGAACACCTTAGTGTTTCATTGAAAGAATATCATAAAAATAACAAAGTAAAATCAGAAAGACATGAGGAAGAACAAGAGCGTAATTAGCATTGATAAATTGACCCTTTGTTATCGGGCAACGGATGAAGTTATAAAGAAATTGAATGAATATGATAAATTGGAAGATAGTGATAATAGTTTTACGCTTGTACGTGTACCAAGTGATGAGGCTTTATTCGCCAATAGCTTTCATGTAATGGTTTCTTTTGATGGGTCCGGTAGGACACATCAAAAGAAATTCGCCACATTAAAGACGAAATTACATAGCATGGGTGAGGATAGGGCTAACTATGTATGGCTCTATATTGAGAATTGGGTTTTCTATGAAATTTTTGCTTTTTATGGAAAAAATAATAAATGTAATTGGTTGAGCTGTGTTGATTATATTGCGGATGAATTAGGGTTAAGCCTCAACAACATTACAAATTTGCACGTGGCTTTGGATACCAATATTAATTTTGCCAAGAAAATCAAACATGCACAGTTTAGCGATGATTATGAGGTGATATTGAACGGAAAGGTACGCTCTAATAAGAAAGAGGTGCTGGATGAAATCTTACACATACAAACGGGAGACCAATGCCGTTTAAGAACGTTAACTGTTTATATAAGTCCAAAGAAACAAGACGGATTGTCATTAAAGGTATATGATAAGAAAAGGGAGTTGGAAAAATCAAATAAAAATTATATTCCACAATGGAACGGACTTAAAAATAAAAACTATCGGGTGGAAGTAGCAATAAAAAACGAGCATTTAAAAGAGTTTTATCAATGGAAAGGTGAAGTTATCCCCGATGAATTGCTGATGGTTACATTAGCGTCAAAGTTGCAAAGTCAAGATTTGCTCTTTGATATGCTGTATTATTTTTCCAATAGATTACTGCGTTTCCGTTATAATGGAAAGTGTATTTCAATTTTCCAACTTTGATGTTAAGGTTGCTTTTGATGGGGGTATTAGCAAAGCCCCCTGCGAGAGCAGCCTTTTTTGATTTAATTGATTAT
Organism: Bacteroides muris (ex Fokt et al. 2023); assembly: GCF_024704895.1. Classification (NCBI taxonomy): domain Bacteria; kingdom Pseudomonadati; phylum Bacteroidota; class Bacteroidia; order Bacteroidales; family Bacteroidaceae; genus Bacteroides; species Bacteroides muris (ex Fokt et al. 2023). The sequence continues at coordinate 11,487 of NZ_JAMZEE010000057.1, forward strand.
CAATTAATGTTATATGTGGTACAAAAATGCGTAGCATAATGTTTTTATGTATTCAAAAAATAAATGTATTCAAATAAATCTATAACAATAAGAAAGAATACATTTAAATTGTGCTCAAAATATTCTTTGAATAATTTGAATACAATAAAGAAAAGAACTATCTTTGTGGTATAATTAAAAAGTCAAGATATGAAGGCAATAATATACGCACGTGTTAGTTCAACGACTGACCGTCAATCAACAGATAGACAAGTGGAAGACCTTAAGTCTTATGCAGAGTATTCAAAAATGGAAGTTGTAAAAGTCTTTGAAGAAAAGGTGAGTGGGGCAAAGAAGAATACGGAGCGTCCAATTCTCGTTGAGGCTTTGAGTTATTGTCGGACGGAGCGTATAGATATGCTGTTAGTGTCTGAACTAAGTAGGTTAGGTAGAAATGCTTTTGAAGTCTTAGAGACGGTGAAAGGTTTAGTTGATGATGGAATTAATTTATATATGCAGAAAGAAAAGTTTACATTGCTTGATGATGATAAACAACCGTCCATGTTTGCGCCCATAATGCTTGCTACCTTGTCAACCTGCGCACAATTGGAGCGAGAGAACATTAAGTTTCGTTTGAATAGTGGACGGCAGCAGTATATTGCCAAGGGTGGACGGCTTGGACGGAAAACAGGCAGTGTAAAAAGTTCGGATAAAAAGAGAGAGGAATATAAGGACGTGCTAAAGGCATTAAGACAAGGATACTCTGTGAGGAAAGTGGCAAAACTTACCGACACGTCAGCCTCAACCGTTCAGCGTTTAAAGAAAGAGTTTCAGTTATGATTAAGGGTGCGCAATTTACGCACCCTTAATACATTTGGATTAATTCCCGAAATCATACATTAGTGTTGCAGTGCCATTAAATTTGTAAATATCACCTTTATATGCCATTTCAAGTTGTTCAAACTTAATGGTTATTTCACTTTTTTCTTTGTTGGTGTCCATCACGGTTGCTTTTCCGTTTTGGTATGAATAACTTTCCCAATAAGAGGCTTCGGGAGGGGATAATGTGAGTTGCATTTTTGACACATCATCTCCCTTTTTAAGGTCTGCGGCACTTTGAAAAGAGAACATATAATATTCAAGGTCATTAGTTCCATTTTTTACATTGTCAACTGTAAGTGTGAACTCTCCGCTACCATTACTCCAAGACCCCTCTAAGCCTATCATTGTAGATACGGTTCTCATTACACCATTAATTTCAATGGTGTTGCCATTTGTTTCATTGTTTTCATCGTCATCACCACATGACATAAGAGTAAATGATAATGTGGCTAATAGTGTTATAGAAAAAAAATATATATACTTCTTCATAGCTTTTTTAAGATGGATTTATATTGTTTTTTTATTTGATTTTAATAACGCGAAAATTATTCTTGTTGTCAATGATTGCACCATTTGCGCCAAGTTTGCGAGCCTTACGTGCAGCTTTCCATAAGAGGTATTTTTCAAGTCTTGGGCGTTCGGGTCTTACTAATGGCAAAATCCACGGAGTGTATGACCCCAACGCAACCACTTCAAAATCTTTTCCTACCTCATTTTCATTCATATACACTTTTACATTTTCATAGGTATCTTTTTTCTTTTTATCAGTCTTGAACAAAGTTTTACCAAGAAATGTAGTGTGATTGATTTTTTTCTCGTAATTCGCTTTCAATTTGTCAGTACTCATATAATTCACCGTACTGCAAGATGAAAGAACGATACACCCGATAAGTGCAAAGCCAATTACATGTTTCTTCATATAAAATAAGATTTTGTGTTCGACAGACCCAACCGAACGGTTAATCATAAAAAAGAGGCGTGGGAACTGTTAGTTCATCTGCCGCCAAGGTATCGCCAAACACCCACACCACAAAAGAACAACAGCCCACGCCTCCCGTATAACGAGTGCGTGAGCATTTAGTTGTCCATATCCTTTGTGGTGCTTAAAATTTGGCGATTTTTGGCAGCAAGGATATGACTAAACGCTTCTTCGTTTTAATCTTAATATGTCGGCACAAAGGTACGGAGATTTTTTCTAATATGAAGAAAAAAATCTATTTTTGCTATACAAATGGTTTTCCGCTACATGAATACAACATTAGCAAAAGTAAACTACAGTGTAAACCAATAATTTTATATCATTTGTAATATATTGAAAAATAGATAGAAAATGAAAATACTATTTGTCTGCCTGGGCAATATTTGCCGTTCCTCCTCGGCAGAGGGAGTCATGAAACGTCTGGTAGAAGAAGCCGGGCGTGAGGATGAATTCTTAATCGATTCTGCAGGCATTCTGTCCTATCACCAGGGCGAACTGCCGGACAGCCGGATGCGTGCCCATGCTGCCCGCCGTGGATACAATCTGACGCATCTTTCGCGCCCCGTACGTACCGAGGATTTTTACAACTTCGACCTGATTATCGGCATGGACGACCGCAACATCGACGACCTGAAAGACCGCGCCCCTTCAACCGCCGAATGGAGCAAGATACACCGCATGACGGAATACTGTACAAAGTTTACCCATGCCGACCATGTACCGGATCCCTATTACGGCGGTTCCGAAGGTTTTGAGTATGTGCTGGACATTCTGGAGGATGCTTGTGCGGGGTTACTGCAGAGCATTTAATCCAGCGGCATCACGTGGTACAGTGTCCCCTGCCGTGACCTCCAGTCGGAACCTAGGGCGGTTCAATTATCCGTATCAGGCATTATAGGAGAGTGCTGTTAATGCGATGTACCATCGTGATTATTGGGTTTACACGCAAATATAAGGAGAATATCACGATAATCAGATTACGATTATTATTGGAAACATGTGGCTGACTGTCATATGAAGTGGCTATTCTTTTCCCCATTCAAAGAATAGAAGAATAGCAATAGCCATTTTTTGTCTTAATCTTGATATTCAATTTCTTCGCCAAAAGCTTGACGTTTCATATTATGTTCATTGCGATAGAGTTTACCATTATGCAGATAATAATAATTAAAGTAACCGGCAAACTCAATAGTGGCATACTTTAGTGTATCTCCTTGATTATAGGCTCTCCATGTACCCTCATACGAGCTGGAATCATCATATTGAATCAGAGTGGAGGAGTCTGCTCGAAGGTCGAATAGGATACCGGTTTCAGTGATGAATTTACCCGGAAAAGGATGTGTAGCTGCTGACTTCTTACATGAGAAAAAGCAGATGAGTGGAATTGACACGATTAAAATGAATAGTATTTTCTTCATATCTGATATTTATAAATGAAAGATTGAAAAAAGGACGCCCTGCAAGAGGACGTCCTTTTTATTAAATTATATCAAGAATCTCTTCTCAATTATTTAGTCGGTGTACCGACAGCCTTCTTAACGATGACTTTCAGGTCATTCTTGCTCAATACACCCCACTTGTAGTTGACATTTACAGTCAGGAACATGTTGTAGTCAACGTTAACAGGAGTACCGTTATTGTTGAAGTATGCCAAGTGAGTCGGGTCAGCCTTAGTTTCTGTAGCAGTAGACTTCGGTGATGTTTCAACCCAGTTCATCATCTTCAACGAAGCGTTGGTCGGCAACTTACCATCAGTAACACCATCCTTGTGTTCGTAAGTGTTGGTAGTATCGTTCCATGTCAAGCTTGTAGTAGTCTTTTCAGTCAAGAACTTAACTTCACGTACAGCATAGTAGTCATACAATGCATGTGCATAAGCACCTCTATCTCCCTTAACGTTTTCAGCAGCCACCGGATAGTTGTTCCAATCAGTGAATGTGAAGTTCTTAGCTACGCTCAAGAAGCTACCGTCAACTTCAGCATCAATAAAGTTATCGCTGATAGAGCCGTCGATAGTCAACGGGCTGATGAAGTGTACTTCAAATTCTTGAACCGGAATAACGTTGAATTCGTTGTATGCAACAACCAACTTCACGGGAACTTCCTTGCCAATCAGTTTAAGAGCGGCCGGAGTACCGTTCAAGTTGTCTTTCTCATGCAGACGGATGATACTTGAACATTCGTTGTTACCACTCATCAGAGTTTCGTCATAGTTCCAAGGCAAGTTCTTCTTGTTTTCTGCAGCATCAGCGCCCATCAGGTTGTTGATTGTAGCAGCAAGATTATCAACTTGAACATAATCGTAGATACCGGCATCATTCATACCGATGTTCTTGTTCTCACCCTTTTCAGTATCAACCGGAGTAGTACCTGCTTGAGCAGAAGACCACAACTGTGTTCCATCTTTGCTTACAGAGAAGCCCTTCAAGTAGTCATAGTTGGCCAGTTTATCCTTGTCGAAGATGAACTTAACTTCTGCACATCCGCGGATATATTGGATGAATTGAGCCAAGTTAGCTGGTTTCTCTTTAGTCGTAGCGTTAACGAAACCATTAACCAAGTCAGCTTCGATGTGGCTATAGTCAGCCAATTGACAACCGTCGGCAGTGCCCGGATATACGTGCGGATCTTTTTGTGTTCCACCGTCATTTGCAGTAGCGTAAACAATCGGGTTCACATTGAAGATGCCTTCACCCACACCATTCTTCCAGTATGTACCTTGATATGCAAAGTTCTGAGTAGGAGCGATAATGGTCTGCTTGAATGTTTGCTTAATGTCACCATTCAAACCTGCTTTATCAATGTATTTAACGTCGATTTCGAATGTAGAAGCATAAGTCTTGTTTGTAGCATTGTAAGCCAATGTACCAACAGTCTTCGGATTCATAGCCCAAACCAAGTTGTAAGACGTATTGTCTTCAGCATCCTGCAACAGAGCAAATACGAGATCTTTCTCATTGTCAATCTTTTCAGCACCGTCTTTGCCAACTTTGTCAGAGCCTTCAATCCAGTCTGTATCAGCTTTAGAAATAGCCAATTTAGACAAATCTACCTTCTTGCCGTCTTTTCTCAGTTCAAGAATCTCCATCTCTTTATAGATGCTGTGGAACTGAGTCTTACTCATACTCTGACCACCGTCGAACTTAACCATATGATAGATTTTCTCGTTCATTTCCTTAGAGAACAACTGCTGGAACATATCCTTGCAAGTTACAGTGTCGTTCGGGAATGTGATAGCAGCGATAGTCTGGTCTTTTTCACCGGTCCAACGAATCTTAATGTAACGTACAGCAATCATGTTGCCATTATTCTTGTCCCACAATTCAGCACGAATGATAGGTTCGCGACCAATGGAAGTCTTGGAATATTCTGTATCTCCCAACTCTACGTCGTAAACTTCAGACTTCAGCGTGTAGCCGTCAGACAAGATGCGGCCGAATGCCTGTTCGTCAGTCTTACGGTCACCTTGCAGATACTTAGCTTTTGCTAAAGAGAAACGGAATTCCAGGCCATAGTCGGCGTAGTTCGTCAATTCCTTGTGAGAAGCGTGTTGTTTGTCAGTATAAGTATAGCATACAGTAACCAACGTTCTCAAGTCAAGTGGACTGTCATATGACTGCTTAACATCAACCAATTGTTCGTTGCCTGATTTATACAAGCAGAGAGAGTCATGATAGTGAACGTATCTACCATCCTGCATTTCGTCTGCAAAATCAGTCGTGAAGTCCTTCGTGAAGTCAATCTTCTTGTTAGCTAAATAAGGATATACAGTAGATTCTTCGATACGGCTGTATTCGGAATTTACAAATACGTCTTTACCAGCTTCTTTCTCAGCATCTGTCAGGTTTTTGTCAGCAATAGGAGTCTTCAGAGAGGCCATCCAGAACTTTTCAAGTTTACCTTCACCGTGAGCGCTACCGGTTGTGCCGATGCTCTTGCCTACGTATTCTGCATTCTTCTTGTAAAGAACAGTCATAACACCGTCTTTTACATCGTAGTCTACAACTTCGAGAGGCTTGTTCTGAGAAAGTTCAGGAGCAGCCTTTGTTACGTTCTGAGAGGTAAAGCATTCAAACATAGGAAGCTTAACATCTTCTTTCATCACACCGATGCTCGGGCTAATCTTGTAGCTTACCTCATTCTTTTCGGTAGAAATGCTGAGTGCTTTTGCGCCTTTCACAGCAGTGTGGTCCAGAACCGGACGATTTGTGTGTTTAGACGGATCTGCAGCGTGATCAGCGTAATTCTTAGCTGCAAAGACCTGCGGTGTATACGTCAATGTCAGCAGTTCAATTGAAGGAATGCCGTTGATGTGCGTAGTCGGAATCAGCGTAAGGCTAGTCAATCGGTGACCAATCAAAGCCATAACTTTAACACTCAAAGTTTCGACCTCCGTAGCCAATTTCTTCAAATCAGCTTCAGAAATAAACTCACTTGCCAGACTTTCCTTCAGTTCTTTGATTTTAGCGTCAACAGTTGCCAAAGAAGCCAACTTGTCAATTTGGTCTTGCAGTTCTTTCTTCAGAGCTTTCAGGTCGTCATCAGAAACACCACCTTCTGCCGAACCGGCCTTGTCCAGAGCTTCCTGAGCTTTGGCCTTGGCTTCGTTAGCAGCGTTTTTGGCTTCATCTACAGCTGCCTGCAAAGTAGCAACTTTTGCATTCAGGTCATCAATCGAAGCTTTCTTGTCCAGTTGTTCCTGCAAGTTCTTGATGTCGTCATCATAGTCCTTACAAGACGTGAACGTTCCTGTCGCACCTATCATCAAGGCACTGAACAGGGTCACACTTAGAAACTTTTTGTTCATAATTGAAAAACTTTAAATTTATAAATTTAAAAAAATAAAAAGTGAATAATTTCTCATTTCCGGCATCCCTTTTCCCACAATGCTTTTTGTTAAAAAATTCCGTTACTTCGCAGGTAATGAAATCCTGTTAATTCCGTTAATAATCAGGGAATAAGGAGGAAACAGACCGGTTTTGTCCGAAATGGTGAAAATCAGTCCGTTGGGATATCGGAAAGGGGATTGGAAGTCGGGAAAAGTGACAGTGGGAAAGTGATGAAATGAGGCTTCCAGAGAATGAAAGCGCATGTTTTTTTGTTCAAGATACTGAATGACAGTCTGTTGACAGATTAGATGGGGGGGCCTTAAGGGCAACACCTCTCCGTTCCTCAAACCACTGTTTGAAGATTCCGGAAAATGTGTGACAAACCTATTCTGTCGTATTAAAATGAAGTAACGTCTTTTATACTATGCACGCTCCGCTTCTTACAAAAGAAATTACCCTTTGATTGGCCTCGTCAATCTTCCTGTTGCTGAAAGGCTTCAGATAGGTTTCCGTCACCGTGATGGAGGAGTGTCCCATGGCTTCGGATATGATTCCAGGATGTATCTCGCAGTGGTAAGCCATTGTGGCCCAGGTGTGTCTGGCCGCATATGTAGTGAGTGCCGACTGCATTCCCAGGCATTGCCTGAGTACTGCCAGACGCTGGTTGAATGCCCTTAGTGCCGACTGGTATTCCCGGTATGCCGCTTCCGTACCTTCCT